>CAZANJ010000034.1:0-13369 GCA_964486415.1 uncultured Anaerolineales bacterium | reverse complement strand
GATCCCCTCATCTTCGACACCGACGAGTGCCCGCGGCGCGACACCTCCATGGAGGCGTTAGCCCGCCTGCGACCCGTTTTCCAGCGGGATGGCATCGTCACCGCCGGCAACTCGCCCGGTATCACCGATGGCGCCGCTGCCACGGTGGTGATGAGCCGCGCCAAGGCGGAGGAACTGGGCCTGGAGCCGCTGGCCCGCATCGTGGGCTACGATCAAGCAGCGGTCGAGCCGCTGGAGATCTTCACCGCGCCCATCTTCGCCGTGCAGAAATTGCTGGAGAAAACGAATACAACCGTCGACGACTACGACCTCTTCGAGGTCAACGAGGCTTTCGCCGCCCAGATGCTGGCCGATGGCCGAGCGCTGAACCTGCCCTGGGAGAAAGTCAACGTCAACGGTGGAGCCATCGCGCTGGGCCACCCCATCGGCTGCTCCGGAGCGCGCGTGCTGACCACGCTGATCTACGCGCTCAAGCATCGCGGCCTCAAGCACGGCCTGACCACGCTCTGCCTGGGCGGCGGCGAGGCGGTGGCGATGGCGATTGAAATGGAATAGATTCATATTGCGTATTGCGTAATGAGCGAAGGAGAAACTAATGGATATCAAACATATCACCGTCATCGGCGCGGGTACAATGGGCCACGGCATCGCGCAAGTCTGCGCGGTGGCCGGTTATGGCGTCACGTTGATCGACATCGCGCCGGAACAATTGGAGCGCGCTCTGGACTCGATCCGCAAATCGGTCGAGAAGCTGCACAGCAAAGGACGTCTCACCGATGAGCAGCGCGACTCAGCGCTGGAGAATATCACCGCCTCCACGAAACTGGAAGTCGCCGCCGAGGCCGACTTCGCCATCGAAGCGGTGGTGGAAAATCTGGATGTCAAGAAGGGCATCTTCACGCGGCTGGACGAGTTGACCGCGCCGGAGGTGATCCTGGCCAGCAATACCTCCTCCATCTCCCTCACCGAGCTGGGCGCCACCACCAGCCGCCCGGACAAGGTGGTCGGGATGCACTTCATGAACCCGGTCCCGCTGATGAAGCTGGTCGAGATCATCCGCGGCCTGGATACCTCCGATGAGACGACGGAGACCACTGTCGCGCTGGCTGAGGCGCTGGGCAAGACGCCGGTCGAGGCCCAGGACTACCCAGGTTTCATCTCCAATCGCATTCTCTGCCCCATGCTGAACGAAGCGGCCTACGCGCTGATGGAGGGTGTCGGCACGCGGGAGGCCATCGACACGGTGATGAAGCTGGGCATGAACCATCCGATGGGCCCGCTGGAGCTGGCCGATCTGATCGGGCTGGACATCCTGCTGAACGTGATGGATGTGCTCCACGAGGGGTTGGGTGACGACAAGTACCGTCCCTGCCCGCTGCTCAAGCGTATGGTCGCCGCCGGGCACCTGGGACGGAAAACGGGGAAGGGGTTCTACGAGTACGAATAGCGAATGGCGAATGATGAATGGCGAATTCCTTCAAGCCGAAGGCGATTACCCGATCTGGACTCCTTACAACGCCTTCGAAGCCGCAGCAACCTTGTTGGATGCTCTCAAGGAAGAGCAGGTCTCCTATGCCGGCGGCGGCACAAGTATCATCCCTTCCCCCGTTGAAGCACATAACCACTGCCGAACACCTGAGGCGTCGAAGGGAGGGGATGACAGTTGAAGCAAGGAGAACTGACAGCTCAGGTAAGTCGCTCTTTGTCCAGAGAACTTCAAGGCCGCGACTACGAGGTTCTCTTCGACCACGGCGATAAAGGAGTAGATCCACCGGACCAACTGGGACAGATCGCATCTTGGTTTGGGCCTGACTACAAAACTGACTCTCGGCTGGCACTGCTGGACATCGCGATTGTCCGTCGCGGCACAGACGACGCGCTGTTGCTAGTCGAGATCGAGGAAAACGCTGCCTCGCCCAAGGTACTGCTGGGCGACGTACTTGCCACCTTGCTCGGAGACCACATCACGTTTCAAGGGCAACGCGAGCTGAACGTCGGGCCTTGGACGAGTTTGATCGTGCTTGTTCGCAGTGAAGCAGACCGACCCGATGCTAAAATCGGCTATCTCGTGGAGAAACTCTGCGAACTGAAATCCCGGATGACCACGTCCAACGCTTCCATTGGCAAAGTGGTCATCGATGCCTTTTCCAATGGCGTTGAACTGCAGGAGAAGGTAGTCGCCTATATCGACGTAGAATGAGGGTGCCTATGGCCCGTCTGACGGACCAAAACTATCTCCAGACCGAACAATACAAGGACGCCTCGAACCTGAACGCACGCATCTGCGTTCATCAGCGTTTCAGCACCAACAACTATGGCTGGCAGCGGTGGGTCTTTGACCTGTTCGAGCTCCCAGCCCGATGCCACATCCTCGACATCGGCTGCGGGCCTGGCGATCTGTGGCGCGAGAACAAGGAGCGCATTTCTCCCGACTGGACAATCACGCTCTCTGATTTCTCTCCGGGCATGTTGCAAAAGGCCGACCGTAACTTGAGCGAGGTGCGTCATCCCTTCACCTATCGAGCCTTCGATGCTCAAGACATTCCTTTCCCGGACGAGAGCTTCGACGCCATCGTCGCCAACCATATGCTCTTCCATTTGACGGATCGCGACCAAGCGCTCTTCGAGATGCGCCGCGTGCTACGGCCAGGCGGAAGTTTCTACGCGACGACCACCGGACAGAGCCACATGCGAGAGTTCCGAGAGTTGATCGCCAGCTTCTGCCCCGACGCTGACGTTATGAGCGAGATCCCTGATTTCACCCTTGAAAACGGAGCGGAGGAACTCTCGCGCCATTTTGCGAGTGTGACGCTCCATCGCTACGAAGATGATCTGATTATCACCGAGGCCGAGCCACTCATCGCTTATGCGCTGTCCACAGTCTGGTCCGAAGCCCTGCGACAGGATCTGGACGAGTTCACCAGCCTGATCAGAGGAGAAATCGCCGCAAAGGGCGCCTTTCACATCCAGAAGGACAGTGGTATGTTCAGGGCAGTACGAGCTTAGCATCAGATACTATGGAACACACCGAGGTCGGACGCTATTGGGACGAGAACGCCGAGACGTGGACCCGGCTCGCGCGAGCCGGTTATGACGTCTGTCGCGATTACTTCAACACGCCCGCTTTCTTCCGGATGCTGCCCGACGTGGAGGGGCTTTTGGGGTTGGACATCGGTTGTGGGGAAGGGCACAACACTCGCCTCCTGGCCGAGCGCGGCGCCAGGGTGACGGCCATCGACATCGCACGGCTCTTCATCCGGCACGCCAGCCGGGTTTCGGCCAAAGAGCGGCAGCATTTGCCCATCGATTATCAGATCGCCAGCGCGGTGGAACTGCCCTTCGCCGAGGCGAGCTTCGATTTCGCGACCGGCTTCATGAGCTTCATGGATATTCCGGAGACGGAGCGCGTCATCGCTGAGGCCTATCGCGTTCTGAAGCCCGGCGGCTTCCTCCAGTTCTCGATCACCCATCCCTGCTACGACACGCCCCACCGCCAGAGCCGGTACGATGATGAGGGACAGGTATATGCCTTCGAGGTGGGCGGTTACTTCCAGAACCTGCAAGGCGAGATTTCGGAGTGGATCTTCAGCGCCGCGCCGCCGGAGGTGCGGGCGGGCTTGCCTAAGTTCAAGATACCCTACTTCACCCACACCATCAGCCAGTGGCTGAATATGCTGATCGAGCAGGGATTTCTTCTGGAGCGCGTCGGGGAGCCTCGGCCCGACGCCGAGGCGGTGCGTCAATGCCCCAACCTTCAGGGCGCTCGCGTCGTCGCTTACTTCTTGCACATCCGCGTCCGGAAACCGGCCTAATCGCAAGTGATCAGAAAAGCGGGCCTCCAAGCCCGCTTTTCGTCCTCTGTAAACCTCCGCTCTTCCCAGAAAGTCAGCCGCTCACTCCGCTCTTCCTCATTCTGCGCTCGCTGCGGGATGCGACAAAGATGCCCGCCAGGATCAGCATTCCTCCGACCACGGCCCAGGGGGTTGGAATCTCTCCCAGTAACCACCAGGCCAGCAGCGTGGAGCCGATGGGCTCCCCCAGCGTGGCAAGCGTGACGTAAGTGGCGGAGAGATAGCGCAGCGCCCAGTTTAGGGATGAATGGCCCAAAAGCTGCGGCCCCAATGCCATCAGCACCATCCAGAGCCAGGTCTGGGACCGCTGCGGGATGGCTGCACGACCGGAAATCAGCATTACGATCATCAGGATCACGGCTGCGGTGCCGTAGACGGGATAGATGTAGGCCAGCAGCGAGAGCCGCGCCCGTAGCCTGCGCCCAATGAGAAAATAGCCCGCTCCCGCGACCGCTCCCATCAGGGCCAATAAATCTCCCAGCAGGCGATGAGTACCCTCCCCCAGATCGCCCATACCGATGATCACACTTCCCACGATAGCCACGACGAGCGCGATGACCATCCCGCGCGAGAGCCGCTCTCCTAGAAACAGGTGAGAGGCCAGACCGACGAAGATCGGATTGGTCCACACCAACACGACCGAGGCAGCCACCGAGGTGTAGGCCAGCGAGGTGATCCAGGTGGCGAAGTGGATCGCGAGTAAAAATCCGGAGGCGAGGGCGTTGAGCCATTCGCGGCGCGTCAACGTGCGCAGTTCAGAGCGTACCATTTTCAGCGCGAACGGAGTCAGAATCAGAGTTGCCAGAGTGAGACGCCAGGCGGCGACGGCCAGTGAATGGAGCTCGGCCTGGGCCAAGCGGATGAGGATGGCGGCTGTGGATACGACGAGCACGCCGAATCCCACTCCCAGGTAAGGCTGCGCCCCTACTTCCACAGTATCGGCAGCCGAATTAGCGGACTTTTCCCTCTCCATTCTCCATCCTCCATTCTCCATTCCCTAATCTGGCAGAGCGAGAGCCAAGCAGGACACAGAGTTACACAGAGGAGGCACAGAGATACACGGAGAGCGCCTCGATTTATCCTCTTCTCTGTGCGTCTCTGTGTCTCCTTTGTGGGGCTCTGTGTAATTTTCTTGCTCGCTGTACAAGGATTTGATCGGTAAGGTACTACGTGACGTAGATCGGGCTGCTGAAAATCCAGCCCCGACGGCCCAGGCGGTAGCGGCGATAGACCTCGACGCGATAGACGCCCGGCAGGGCTGTGATGTGCTCAAGATACTTGCCCTCTGCCCGCGCCGCCACCTGTCCATTACACATCAAGCGAATATCGGCGCTTTCAGGAGTCTGCACTATTACCTTGGTCGCGCCGGTGCGCACCAACTCCTCTCCCATTATGGCCTCGTTGAAGCCGCTGCGAGCCTGAAAGCGGAAGCCGCGCGTCGACGCCGGCAGATCGTAGCCCACCCATGTGCGGCCCGCTCGCAGTGCATCATAGGCCAGCTTTTTATCGTGCTCTAACTGACCGTTGAGCGGACGCTGGGTGAGAATGTGCGTGTTGACACAGCGGAAAAGGTAGGCATAGGGGAACAGGACGCGGTGGAAAGGTCCCAGCGAATACTCCTTGCCGTGCACATCAGCCCCCCCGATGGCAGCGATTTGCATTCCCTGCGACAGCAACTCATCCCAGCGGCGCAGCGTTTCCTTGTATGGCCCGCGAATGCCCCGCGAGGGGAAATGGGCGTAGTAGAGCGCGGCTAACTTATTGCGCAACAGCCCCTTGAACTCGGACATATAGTTCCAAAGCTCAATGCCCGTGTATCCTGTGACATCCCAATCGACCCAAGGGATGGGTTCCAATTCGGAGGCGACGGGGCTGCTGTATTCATAGGGATGGGCCAGGTAAGAGAAGCCCCCGTGCTGATTGACGGCGTCGATCAGCTCCTGCGGATCCGAGGCGTAGGGAGCCAATTCATCCTCGGCGTGGTAGGCCAGAAGATGGTTGGCCTGCGGTTGGCGGCGCACGTCGTGTAACTCCTCGCCCACCAGCAAGAGTACGTTGCCATAATACCTCTCGACGCCGTCCACCCAGACGTTATGATCGGTGACGATCACAAAATCGAGCTTGGCCTCGCTGGCCGCCCGTGCTACCTCGGCATGAAGCGCCTCCCCGTCCGAGTAGGGGGTGTGGATGTGCAAGTTGCCGGCGTATTCATATATGCTCATGTCAATCTCTCTAAAAGCTCACTCAGTTCATCATAGCTCTCGAAAACGCCATCGGCGAGTGATCGCCCATCGTCGCGCTCGCTCACGCCGAGAAAGAGAAGTGTCTTCATACCCACATCCCGCGCCCCGGCCAGATCGGTCTCCGGCAGGTCGCCGATGTGCAGCGCGGCCTCCGGCTGGACATCCAAGGCCACCAGCGTGCGCAAGAACGGCTCTGGCTGCGGCTTCGCCGATCCAATCTCATCGGAGAAGGTCAAAGCCTCGAAATGATGCAACAAACCGTCGCGCTCCATAACTTTACGCAAAACGCGCCCCGGCGTCAAACCAGTATCGGAGATAAGACCGAGAGAATAATTCTGCGAGAGATGGGCTACTGCATCGACGGCGCCGGGCACCGGCTGGGGTTCGTCGAGCAGAAGATAGACCTCCTGAATGGTGCGGCCAAGTTTGACTTTCACGTCGTCGGGCAGATCGGCGTTGAGTGAGACCAGTATCTCCTGCAGCCAGCGCCCGATGGAAAGGGAACGTTGCTCCGCTCGCCAGACACGATCCCATACCTCCCTGGCGTGATGATAGGCTTTGTCTATCTCATCAAGCGAACGCGGCTGATCGTGTTGCAAAAGCGTCGTCCACAGCAAGCAGCGCCGCTCCTCGTGGGCGTAGGCATTCTGATAGAGCGTGCCCCAGAAGTCAAATGTGATGGCTTTGAGCATGGAACTCCTTTCGCTTAATTCCCGGTTGAGGGCCTGCCAATTCCAAGCTATCTTAGCGTACCACAGTACCATTGTCAAGCAGTTAAGGCAAGGGTATAATCGCACCAAGATAGGGGATCGGGCGCCCACCGTAGGGGCGGGACTCTGTGCCCGCCCACTGGTTACCAGGAGAGAAAGAAATGAAAAATTCACGAGTAGCTGAAATCTTCGAGAGCATGGCCGACATCCTGGACATTCAGGGTGAGAATTATCATCGCATCCTGGCCTATCGCCGCGCTGCCGAAACTGTCGCCGCGCTGGGGCGGCCCCTGGAGGATGTCTGGCGGGCGGATGAACTGGAATCCCTGCCCGGCATTGGCAAGACGCTGGCCTCCAAGATCGACGAGTTGATACGCACCGGGCGGCTGGAAGCTTACGAGAAGCTGAAATCGCAAGTGCCGGAGGGCGTGGTGGCGATGCTCCACATTCCCGGTGTCGGCCCCAAGAGCGCGGCGCGCTTCTGGAAGGAACTCAACATCACCGCCATCGACGAGCTGGAGGAAGCGGCCCATCTGGGTCGCCTGCGTGAACTGCACGGCTTCGGCGCCAAGAGCGAGCAGAACGTGATAGACGGAATCGAGGCCCTAAAGCGGCGCACCGGTCGCACGCGGCTGGGTGAGGCGTGGCCATTGGCCCAGGAGATGCTGGCCGCGCTGCGTCAAGTGCGCGGCGTGGTGCAAGCCGCTCCGGCCGGCAGCCTGCGCCGCATGCGGGAGACGGTGGGGGATCTGGATCTGCTGGTGGCCTCCGAGGAGCCCGAAGCGGTGATGGCAAAATTTCGCGAACTGTCCCAGGTGGCCGAGGTCATGCTCAGCGGCTCCACGAAGACCTCCATTCGCACCCACGCTGGCTTCCAGGTCGATCTGCGCGTGCTGGAGCCGAGCCGTTGGGGCACGGCGCTCCAATACTTCACCGGCAGCCAGGCCCACAACGTCCGCCTGCGGGGTCTGGCGCTCGAACAGGGCCTCTCGTTGAGCGAGTATGCGCTCAAGCGTGAGGACGGGAGTGAGATACTCTGCGCCAGCGAGGAGGAGGTCTACGCCACATTGGGACTGCCCCTAATCCCGCCGGAACTGCGCGAGGATCGCGGCGAGATCGAGGCGGCGCTGGAGGATCGCTTGCCCGATCTGATTGAACTGGAGGATCTGCGCGGCGATTTACAGTTTCACACCACCCGCTCCGATGGGCGCCAGAGCCTGCTGGAGATGGCGCAGGCAGCACGGGCGCGTGGGCTGGAGTATGTCCTGGTGACCGATCACTCCCACGGCCTGGGCGTGACCGGCGGCTTGAACGTCGAGGAGCTGCGCGAGCAGCGGGCGGAGATCGAGGAGGTCAATCGAAGACTGGGCGGTGAGTTCCGGGTATTGGCCGGCGTGGAGGTCGAAGTGTTGGCGGATGGATCGCTCGATCTGCCGGACGCGGTGCTGGCCGAACTGGATCTGGTGGTGGCAGCGGTGCATACCGGTTTGCAGCAGAGCCGGGAGCAGGTCACGGAGCGAATGCTCGCGGCCATCCGCAATCCACGCGTGGACGTAATCGCCCATCCCACCGGGCGCTTGATCGAGGAGCGGGAAGGCGCGGACCTGGATATGGAAGCGATATTCCAGGCCGCCGCCGAGATGGGCACAGCGCTGGAGGTCAACGCCCATCCCTCGCGCCTCGACCTCAGAGACGGGCACGTGCGGCGGGCGCTTGAGCTGGGCGTGAAGCTGGCGATCAGTTCCGACGCCCACGAGGTGAACGGTTTCGACGTGCTGCCCTTCGGCGTGGCGACGGCGCGCCGAGGCTGGGCGCGAGCCGCCGATGTGATCAACGCCTGGGACGTGGGACGGCTGTTGGCCTGGAGCGAGCGATGAACCAGGATGACAGAGGACGCCAATAAAGGTATAATTACCTCCCACGGGAGGAAATTGAGATGAGAAAATCACGACTTAAAACCACAACCATTTTGGCCTTGATGGTGTTGGCCATGACCTTCTTCCCCTCTTTCGCCGCACCGAGCCGCACTTCTGCTCCAACGCCTCCGGGGCCGCAGGATGTGGAGATGAAGCTGATGGAACTCCAGACCCAGCCCGACGGCGTGGTAACCGCCCGCGTGGAGCTCTCGGCGGAGAGTTTGCAGGAGCTGGATCACGCGAGCTTTGACAGCATCGTCCACCAGATCGCCGTCGGGTTGACGCAGCCGGATTGGCGAGAGTTGCACATCGAGACGCGCGACCCGGTCAGCGGCGAGTTTGTGCCCCTGGCCGATTTCCTGCCCGAGCTTCCTACGCCGCGCAAGGAAGCGCCCGCCGCGGAAGGAGAGCCACAGAGCGTGCCCTTGCACATCGGTCAGCCTCCAGTCCCCGGCCAGGGTCAGCCACAGGGAGCGCTTAGCGACAAGACGGTCTATGTCAGCGCGGGGCACGGCTGGGAATGGGACTATGATGGCCGCTGTGACTGCGTGCGCTGGAAGACACAGCGTCCGCCCTATCCATACCCGCCCTACGAAGAGCCCATCATCGAGGACCACAACAACGCCGAGGCGGTCAATCAGTATCTGCTCCAATATCTCTGGAACGCCGGCGCGATGGTCTGGCCGGCCCGTGAGCGGGATATGAACGAGGTCGAGCTGATCGTGGATAATGACGCCCCCGCTCCGGGCACCGGCTACGCCGAGAGCGGCGCGTGGACGACCACGGCCTCCGAGGGCTACGCGGAGGGCGATTACCGCTGGGCCGAGACAACTACCTGCACGCCAACCGCCACCGCCGTCTGGAGCGCGACACTGCCCGCCGACGGGCGCTACGCCGTCTACGTCTGGTATTACCCCAGCCCCAATCGCGCCCCCGACGCCCGCTACACCATCCACCACGCGGGCGGGGAGACTGCGATAAGCGCCGATCAGCGCCACCACGGCCTCACGTGGCACTACCTCGGCACCTACGGCTTCCGAGCCGGGGAGGAGGCCAGCATCAGGCTGAGCAATCAATCCGCCGCGCCCGGCAGTGTGGTCGTCGCCGACGCGGTGCGCTTCGGCGGCGGGGTCTTCGATGACCTGAGCGACCTCGTCACGGCGGCGACCTACCCGCCCGATAAACCCTGGTGGGAGGTCGCGGCCTATTACTACGTCCAGCGGATGGGCATGGATGCGCCATACGGCGACGTGACCGCCCGCCCGATCTATGCCCGCTGGGAGCACAAATACACCGGCGACGACGCGGTCTACGTCTCATGGCACACCAACGGCTACAGCGGCTATCAGGACGACGTGGGCGGCACGGTCAGCATCATCCACAATGGTTACGGCTATCCCATCACGCCGGGCAGCGAGGAACTGCGCGATATCGTCCACGATGAGCTGGTGCAGGACATCCGCGCCGGCTGGGACGCATCCTGGCCGGGCTACAAGCGCAGCATGAACCTGGGTGAACTACGCGCTCTTTGGGACAGCGAGATCGATGCGTTGGGCGAGCGGCAGATCCCCGGTGCGCTCTTCGAGATCGCCTATCACGATAACATATACGACGCCGATGCCCTCAAGGAACCGACGTTCAACATGCTGGCCGCCCGCGCGATGTACCAGGGCATCGTCAAGTACTTCGAGCAGCGAGACGGCGTCGACCTGACGTTGCTGCCGGAGCCTCCGACCCATCTGGCGGTGCGCAACGCGGGCGGCGGTCGAGTGCGTGTCTCGTGGCGTCCCTCCCCGACCGACACGCTCGATCTCTCCGGCGACCCGGCCACCGGCTACCGCGTCTACACCAGCACCGATGGCCTTGGCTGGTCGAACGGTGCGGCTGTGACGGGCACCACTGCTTACACGCTTTCCGATCTCTCGGCAGGCCAGCTTCTCTTCGTGCGCGTCACCGCTACCAACGATGGCGGCGATTCCTTCGCCACCGAGACGCTGGCCGTCCGTGTGGGCGATGGAGCCGAAGTGTTGCTCGTCAACGGCTTTGACCGCCTCAACCGGACGATGACGCTTTATGAGAATGACCCGATTGAGGGCGAGAACCAGCGTATATTCCTCGATCAGATGAACCGCTACGATTATGTGATCCAGCACGCTGAGGTCATCTCCTATCCCTTCGACAGCTTGAGCAATGAAGCCTTGCAAGAGGATGGGATGGGGCTGGGTGGATACACGTTGGTGGATTGGATTCTGGGGGAGGAATCGGCCCAGGATGAGACACTGGACGCGACGGAGCGCTCGTTGCTGACCGATTTCCTGGAAAATGGTGGGGCGCTGTTCATCAGCGGCAGCGAGATCGGCTACGACCTCGACATTCACGGGATTGATCCCGATTTCTACAATCAAGTCCTGCGGGCCGATTACGTCGGCGATGACGCGGGCACTTATGAGGTCGAGCCGCTCCCCGGTTCTATCTTCGAGGGGCTGGCTTCCTTCCGCTTCGACGCGCCGGGGATGTATGACGTTGACTACCCGGACCAGATCATGCCCATCAACTCCACGGCGGCGCTAGAATACAGCGGCGGGCTGGGCGGCACGGCGGCGGTGCAGTACGCGGCTGAGCCTTCAGCTAACAGTTGTGAGCGGCTGGTCTATTTCGGCTTTCCCTTCGAGACCATCCGACCTGAACAGCGGGCTGAGGTGATGGCGCGGGTGATCGATTTCCTGGGGCTTTGTATAACGCCCCCGGTGAACACGAGCATCACATCCCCGCAGGATGGCAGTTTTCATAACAGCGTGCCGCCCTTCAAGGGCACAGCGGAGGCCGGTCCCGTTGTAGCTGAGTATTCAGCCGAACTGGACCGGGTCGAGGTGCAAATTCGGCACACGGGTGAGTACTCACCAGGTGAATCATCCGAGAAATACTGGACGGGAAGCGATTGGGTCACTCAGACTGCCTGGCTGAACGCTCAGCCGCTGACGGGGACTGTCACTCCAACCCTGGGCTTCACGCTCTCCTGGAGTTACCCGCTGACGGATGCGCTGGGCGATCCGCTCGCGGGTGACGGTGATTATGAACTGTACGCCCGCGCCTGGACGACGGGTAATGGTGGATACTCCGACACCACACCCGCCGAGGTGAGCTTCGTCTACGACACCACGCCGCCGACCATCACCAAGTTGGTCACGCCCACGGGTGGATTCGCTCTCCCCGCGCCACTGAGCGTGAAGCTGAGATGGGAGCCGGTCGCGCCGGACGGCGGCTCGGCGCTGGCCTACCGCGTGGGGCTGGACGGAGAAGTAGTTTATACCACCACGCAGACAGCCTACACGATCACCAAACTCACCGGGGGCTTGCACACCTGGGGCGTGCAGGTCTTCGACGTAGCGGGCAATACTTCCGCCTGGGTCACAGACACCTTCCGCTATCCGTCGCTGGAGACCGCAATCACCGCCCCGCTCGACGGCAGTGCGCACAACGCTATTCCCCGTTTCGCGGGGATTGTGATGCTCGACGATGTGGCGGTGCTCGACCGGACGGAGGTGCAGGTGCAGCGCGAAGCCGATGGGTATTATTGGGATGGGACCGCTTGGCTGACCGAGACGGCCTGGCTGGAGGCTCAGCGGCTGAGCACTCAGCGGCTGAGCACTCAGCCGTTGACGTCGACCGGGGGGCTGACCTGGACTTATGCGCTGACGGATGTAGTCGCTTGCGACGACGGCGGCTGTGCATTCAGCTACACGCTGCGAGCGCGCGCCTATCTGACCGATGGTGAGATCGATCTTTCGCCCGCCCAGGTCCATTTCATCCACGACACGATTCCGCCCACCGCCACCCGGTTGATCACGCCCACGGGCGGCTTCACCGTCACGGCGACGGGGGTGCGGCTGTCTTGGGAGCCAGTTGGGCCGGATGGTGGCTCAGCGCTGGCCTATCGGGTAGCAGTGGACGATCAAATCTATACCACCACCCAGGCGGTCTATACCATCACGCACCTCGCCGATGGCCCACACACCTGGGGCGTGCAGGTTTTCGATGCGGCTACTAACCATTCCGCTTGGGTCACGGACACATTTTTTATCCAAAGGTCCATATGCTGGCTGCCGCTGGTGCTGCGCAACTTTGAAGAGGGAGCGAGCCCGTGCACCGACGTTATAGTCAACGGCGGCTTCGAATCAGATGATGGCTGGCTGCCCAACCAACTGGCGATCTACGCTACCGACCAGGTCCACAGTGGCACTCAAAGTGCGCGGGTAGGCATCCCGCCTGGGGAGCCGGGGAGCCCCGTTTTCTCATCTATGGCGCAGACAATTGCGCTGCCCTCCGGCAGCGAGGCCACCTTGCATCTATGGACTTACCCTGTAATCGAGGGCGAAGACCCCGGCGACAAATTCTACGTCGGTCTTACGGATTCCGAGGATATTTATCACGCCCTGGAAATCTGGCAATCCGATGCCAGGAGTTGGGAAGAAAAGTCGTATGATCTGAGTGCCTATACCGGCCTGACGGTGACGTTATACATCGGTGCCATCAATGACGCTGGAAGCGGCGTGGCGGCGATGTACGTGGACGACGTGGAACTGGAAGTTTGCCCCTAGTGGTCTCTCCCATAAATTTTCGGGGTAAAGCGAGTTTGCCTGTGAATCGGG
>CAZANJ010000033.1:0-14019 GCA_964486415.1 uncultured Anaerolineales bacterium | reverse complement strand
CCTTGGGGTTGATGGACTCACCCAATGCCACAGAACGCCTCTGGCGGCCTCTGGATGGCCTTGGAATCGCTTCGAAAACCGGATAAGATTGAGGACTTGCATGTCCGAAGAGTTCAGGTAGAATATCGCGGTTTGGGAACGAAAATTGATCAAAGTTAAGGAGGAACTAAGTTGTATAGCGTTACATTAGCGAAGAAGTTAATAGCTCTATTGCTGGCCTTTGGTATAGTAGCTTTGCCTACGAGCGCTCTCAGTCGAGCGTACTATCAGGAATACCCTATGGCGCCAACGGTAACCACCATTGACTCGGACATCACGGCTGATACGACATGGACTGTGGCTGACAGCCCGTATCTTGTCACGGAAGAGATCTATGTGAAATCGGGTGCCACGCTGACTCTCGAGCCAGGTGTGACGGTGTGGATTGGGGAAAAGCTCAAGATCTACGTGGAGGCCGGTGCATCTTTCATCGCTAAAGGAACTCCTGACCAACACATTTTTATTGATCGTTACCGGGACCCGAACACCGGATTAGCAAAGCGATGGAAGAACATCCGCCTTTATCCCAATTCGACCTCCTATTTCCGCTACGTAGACTTTGCCTATGGCGGATCCTCAAGCGAAGAGTCCACTATTCTGCATTATGAGGGGCCAGGCACCCACGTGCTTAACCGCTGCTCGATTAGCGACAGTAAGCTACAGGGTGTCACCGCTCAATTAGAGGGACTTGACCTGACAATCGCGGGCACTTCTTTCATTGACAATGGACGTTGGTCTCTTGCAGTCGACTCCGGCGCTGAGGTCACTGTCACGGGAAGCACCTTCGACGTGGGGGATAAAATAGCCGTTCGCCTACGTGATAAAGGATTCGGTCCTGCCAAAATCATCGTTAATGAATCTAACTTTTTGACGGATGGCAGTAACTTCATCGTCTACAATGAAATTGGTAGCATCACCATTGATGCCGAGAACAACTGGTGGGGACAGGCCAGTGGCCCGGACGAGGGCGCGATCGTTGGCCCGGTGGATTATGAGCCTTGGCGCACAACAGAGGCGCCAATCATCGGCATCACCACACCGCCGACGGCCACTTTTACCATTACGCCCAATCCCGAAATCGTACAGCCTTCGGGAACGGAGTACACCTTCGATGCCTCCGGCAGTTCTGATGTCGAGGATTACACCTCATCTCTGGAGGTATGCTGGGACTGGGATAACAATGGTGCATGTGATACCGACTGGACGACGGAAAAGACCGCTAAACACATTTTCTCGACCGTAACTGCGAATCAAACGATTCGCCTGGTTGTGCGCGACACTGATGATGATACCTCTGAAGCGACAAAGGAAGTCGTGCTCGATAACCCGCCTATGGCCAGTCTTTCGGTTGATCCCGACCCTTCAGTTCCTCGGTTGGAGGGCACAGTCTATACCTTCGACGCATCCTCCAGTTACGACGTGGAGGATGCCACAGGGTTGCTCGAAGTCTGCTGGGATTGGGACAATAGCGGTGCTTGTGACACCAGTTGGACGACGGACAAGACGGAAACTCACAGCTTCGCCTATGAGGATGGAGCAGAGCAGGTCATGCGCTTGGTCGTGCGCGACACTGCCCTTGTCACTGATGACATAACGGCTACCATTCACGTCATCGAGAACCTGGCCCCCGAAGCCTCGCTAACAGTTAGTCGAACGGCCTGGAATTGGGTCGAGTTCGATGCTTCGGGTACGACTGATGACCACGATGCCGCCGGTGATCTCCAAGTGGCCTGGGACTACGAGGGGGATGGTGAGCACACGCCCTATGTGAGCTACACAGACTCACCGACCACGGTTTACACATATCCGCATCAAGGGCGCTATTGGCCCGCACTCTATGTGAAGGACTCCGTCGATAAAGTCGGAGTGGCACGCCAGACGCTCGACATTCTCCCGCCGACGAAGGCCATCTCTCTCACCGGCAGCGGCGGCGTGTTGACCTCCACTGACGGGACTGTGGAGATCGCGTTCTACACCGACACCGTGGAGACCGGCGTCATCAGCGGCGGTGTGGTTATCACCCATACGCCCTGGCTGACCCTGCCCCATAATGGTCCGGATGGCATCTTTACGTACCAGGGCTTCAGTCTGAGCGCCCGATCGCTCGACGACGGTCAGATTCTCGATCAAATCAGCGGTACTTACACCATCACCCTTTACTACGACTATGAATACTTCGCGGATGTTCTCAAGCTCCCGTTCGAGAGCAAGCTTGAGCTATATCGCTGGTCGGATACCGAAAGCCTTTGGACGCCGGTCACCGCCGAGCTGGATGCCGGCAATGATCAAATGAAGGTGAAGACCGATCTCCTTGGAGATTTCGCCCTGGTCATAGATGCCAGTCGCGTTTACTTGCCTATGGTCGCGAATTCTGATTAGTTCATTATTATGGCGCCGGATGTTCTCCTATGAACGTCCGGCGCTACCATCCTTGGCTTCCCCATGGCGATTTACGAACGACTGAAACAGCATCCGTTCCTATCGCTTCTCCTCGTCGCTTATCTGATCCTGGGTTTCACCTATAGCATCGTCAATCCCCTTTTCGAGAGTCCAGATGAGGCATTGCATTACGACAACATCCGCTTTCTGGCGGAGGAGCGACACTTGCCCGTGATGGTTTCAGACGAACCGAGCAAGGCTCATCATCCCCCTCTTTACTACGCCTTGGGCGCAGTCTCAACTTTCTGGGTGCCCAATGACAACTTCAAAGCCATCGTCGAGCAGGTCAACCCCTTTTGGGCCTATCGTCTTTGGGAGCCGGGTGTGGACAACAAGAATCTCCATCTCCACGATCCGCAGTTGGAAAGCTGGCCCTACAGGGATGTGGCTCTGGGCGTACACTTGATGCGCTGGCTCTCCTTGCTGATGGGAGCGGGCGTGATCCTCTGCGTCTATGGGACGGCGCGGGAGATCCTCCCGCAGCGAAGGTGGTTGGCGGTGGGGTCGGCTGCCTTAGTCGCTTTCAATCCTATGTTTCTCTTCATCACCACCTCGGTTCACGACGATGCGTTGGCGAACCTGGTGGCGGCTGCGATACTGCTTGTGACCGCCCGGCTCTTGGTGCGCGGCCCCACAACCCGCCGGGCAGCCGCGCTGGGTCTGTTGATGGGCCTGGGCATTCTGACCAAGCTGACTTGCCTGCTGGTGGCGCCCACGGTGGGTCTGGCGATCCTGTGGCGTTCCCTTTCCCTTCATCCCCCCCAGTGGGGGGGAAAGAGGGGGGGGAGTCGCGGATGGGGACAGGCGGCCCGATTGCTTGGTATCGTTCTGGGGCTGACGCTTCTGCTCAGCGGCTGGTGGTTCGGAAGAAACCTGATTCTCTACGGCGAGCCGACCAGTATGGTGCAGCAAACCGGCGTGTGGGGGGTGCGGGAGAATGCTCCAGATCTGCTCGCGGCGGCGCGGGAACTGGGCTTCCTCTACAACTCCTTCTGGGGCGTCTTTGGCTACGGACAGATACCGATGCCGTCCTGGGTCTACAAGTTGACTCGTCTGCTGGGGATGATGGCGGTAGGGGGACTACTTCTACTTTGGGCTCGTCGTCGCTCCCAAGCCAGGTTTTTGGAAAAAAACCTGGCTTCTATATTGTTGATCCTGGCGAGCGCCCCGCTGGTGGCCTTCGGGGTCAACTTCGCCCGTATGACCGTGAGCGCCGCCGCCGACTTCGGACGCTACCTCTTTGTGACGCTCGCCGTCCTGGCGCCCCTCTACGTGCTGGGGTTAGGTGAATGGTCCCCTCGCCACCGCGAGCGCTCGACCGCTGCCCTGGCTCTTGGTATGCTGGCGCTGGCGATCTATGCGCTGGTGGGGGTGCTAGCCCCGGCCTATGCACCTCCGCCTCGGTATGATTCGCCGGACGCTCCGCAGGTCGCCCCGCAGCATCCAATGGACGTGACCTATCCGGAGTTCGCGCGTCTCCTGGGATACGACCTGGCCCCCGATCCGCTCCATCCCGGCGACACGCTTCGTGTAAATCTCTACTGGCAAGCGCTGGGTATGCTGGACATCGACGAGGATTTCATTTTCTTCTTGCAAGCTTTCGGGCGGAATGGCGAGAAAATCGGCGAGCGGGACACACATCCTGGCCTGGGCCGTTACCCCACCAGCCATTGGAGCGCGGGCGAGGTCATCGTCGACACCATCCCCGTCCCTCTGGCAGCCGATGCCCAAGCGCCGGCCGGTCTGCGGTTGGACCTGGGCTTCTATCCACCGGGCGGTCCGCGATTGACCACCGCTGGGGGCTACGACACTATCAGCGTAGGTCCGATTCGGCTGGCGGCGCGGGAGCCGGTTGCTCTTACCGGTGAGCCTCTGGCCTACCTACTGGGGGAGGGGGTACGTCTGGTAGCCTGGGACCCCGAATGGCACGGCCCGGTTCATCCTGGCGAGTCGCTTCATTTCACCCTCTACTGGTCCTGCGATGCGCCGCTGAGCCAGGCAATGAACGTCTTCGTCCATCTGGTTGGAGAGGATGGACAGCCGCTGGCTCAAGGTGACGGGCCGCCGGTGAATGGAAACTATCCCACGAATATCTGGGCCTCGGGTGACGTGATCGACGACGCGCGAACGGTTCCGCTGCCGAACGATCTACCGGCCGGGCATTACGGGTTGCTGGTGGGCCTCTACGATCTCCAGACCGGGCAGCGCATGCCGGCCTTCGACGCGCAGGGGGCGCGGCTTCCTGCAGACGCGATCCCATTGGCTGTAGTTGAGGTGGAGTAATGCGCCGGAAACCGATTCTCTATCTGGTGATCTTCATCGTGTACCTCCTGCTCACGATGCTGATGACCTACCCGGTGATCTTACAGCTGAGCACGCACTTGGTGGGCTTCGGCGACGATGCCTGGGTGCACTATTGGAACGGTTGGTGGGTCAAGCGGGTGCTGACGGAGGGCGGCAGCCTCTACTCGACACGCTTGCTCTTTTATCCCCAGACGACCAGTCTCGTCTATCACAACTTTGGCTGGACAAATATCGCGGGTTGGCTTGTGTTGGAGCCTTTTATCGGAGGCATCGCGGCCTACAACTTGGTTTACCTGGCCAATGTCGCGTTGTCCGCTTTTACAATGTTTCTCTTGGCTCGCTATTTATTAAAGTCCAACGGCCCCGCCTTCATAGCCGGGCTCGTTCACGGCTTTTGGCCCTACCGTTTCTTAGGTTACAGTCATCCCAACTTGATTTCTACGCAATGGCTGATACTGGCGGTGTTTTTCACGATCAAGTTGATACGGGAAAGAGGTCGCCTGCGCTACGCTCTGTGCCTGGGGGTATCTATGGCGTTGACCAGCCTCTCACGCTGGCAGATGCTGATCCCTACCAGCCTAGCTGTGAGCGTGTATCTCGCCTTCAGCTTTTTTGAGAAGCGAGAGCGCTGGTCATGGCGAACGGTAGGTATGCTGAGCCTGGCGGCATTTGTGGCCTTAGTTCTCGTTGCCCCGGCCTTCTACCCCGTCGCTCGTGACCTGGTGCTGCGAGATTCTGAAGCTAGTCCCAACCTGAATAAACCGGTGGGTACGGAGACTGATCTAATAAGTTTTATCGTGCCCCCCATCAATCATCCGTTAGCTCCGCTATTCGATGGGTTGGAATACACACGCTGGCGCATCTCCAAGACTATGGAGATTCCCAAGCGTATACCAAACAGCCACTTTTTGGGATACGCTGTCTCGGCCTTAGCGATACTCGCCATTGTGTGGCGCAGATCGGAGACAAGGCTATGGATTGTGCTTGCACTTATAGCCTTTCTCATTGCACTAGGCCCAGAGCTGCGTATTGATCGCCACTCTTACCCTGCGATTCCCATGCCCTATCGACTGATCGGGGGAACTCTTCCAATGCGCATCATGCGCAAACCTCACCGCTTCAGCGTGCTCCTGGCCTTGCCGATGGCAATGTTGGCAGCACACGGAGCTATCGGGCTTAAAGAGCGCCTGGGGCAGAGACGCTCAATAGAATTGTGGGGTTTCCTTTCGCTGCTCGTTCTTTTTGACTATTTGAGCTTACCGGCAGCGACGATTTCGACGCACGTGCCTGATTTCTACCGCACCCTAGAATCTAGACCAAGTGAGTTCGCCATCGCGGGGCTGCCGGGCGATCGGCAAAACTCCGAAACCTACATGTTCTACCAGACTGTGCATGGTCGTCCATTGATGACGGGACATATCTCGCGGCTCCCCTCTAACGCACTCGACTTTGTCTCATCAGTCCCCTTGGTTAAAGCCGTTTACTTTAGCGGGAAGGTCAACACCAAATTACCCGATGTATCCCGTCAGCTATCGCTGCTGGCCGATGCAGGTTTTCGCTACCTTGTGTTGCACAAAGAGTTTGACTCTTCCGATCAACTGACTGAATGGCGCTCTTATCTGGTTGCCTCGCCATGCTATGAGGATGATGAGGTCGTAGTCTATTCCACGACGCCAGTAGTCGGGCAGGATTTTTCTTTGAAGTACCGTTTGGGAACAGGAATCGGATTGATCGAAGCTGATCTATCCACGGAGACCGTCAGACCGGAGGTTGTGCTGGAGTTGCAGGTGATCTGGGGAATGGTGGCACCTTCAGGGTCTGATTTCGCAGTTGAGGTAGCTCTGGTGGACGAGGATGGGAACAAGGAACAGGCAAAGCAATTCGCGATCTCTCCCGATTGGCCTACGGGAGAATGGCCAGCCAATGCCATCGTGCGTGATACATATGCCTTGCAGATCGAGCCTTGGCTGGAGGATGGAGTGCATAAGGTCACGGCGACGCTCGTGTGCGAGGGGAACGGCGAAGCGGCGGGCGATAGTGTGGAGATAGGAGAGGTAGTGATGTCGGCGCCAGAGCGAAGGTTCAATGCCCCGGCTATGTCTCGAACAGTGAACGCAACTTTCAGCGCCCCTTCTGGGGCATCGGAGCAGCCCGTATTGAAACTCCTGGGCTATGACTTAAATAGAGAAAATGAAGAGGTTGGGATAACGCTTCATTGGCAAGCGTTACGTAGAATGGACAGAGGTTACAAGTTCTTCATCCACCTATACGAGCAGAAGAGCGGTAAGTTGGTTTCGCAGGTCGACTGGATGCCCCGCGATTGGGCCTATCCCACGACCTGGTGGGAGGCCGAGGAGATAGTGAGCGATGAAGTTGACCTTTCGCTGAAGGACATCGCGCCAGGAAGCTATCGACTGGGCATCGGCGTCTACCACCCCGACACCGGTGAGCGCCTGACCATAAGCGATGCCGCCGCTGAGTTCACCGCCCGCAGAGGCCGCTTGACCCTTCCCGAGGAGATCATCCGATAAACAACGTGCTATTGGACATATCGCCGCATTTGTGCTATAAATAGACGCGCGAAAGTCAGCCTGCTTGACGGTGGACGGAAGTTGTTTGGGCGTCCACAAAATTTTATTACAAATCAAGTTACATAACAGGAGGTAAAGAGATGAAAGTTACTATCGATCGCGAAGAGTGCATCAGCTGTGGGGCTTGCTACGCCGATTGCCCAGAAGTCTTCGAGGAGAATGAGGACGATTTCTTCAGCCAGATCGTTGAAGAGTATCGGGTGGATGGCGACCTCGCCGTCGGAGAGGTGCCGGAGGATCTCCGAGAGTGCGTGGAAGACGCGGCTTATGGTTGCGCTGTCGAAGTCATCCAGATTGAGGACTAGCTGACGCTGCTTCGCAAGTGCCGCTTTCCGCAGAATAGCGGCCATTCACCTGCTCTGATGGCAGGTGAGTGGTCGCTTTTTTGGGCTTGATGTCTTGACAGGAACTTGCTTTGCGGTATAATAATTCCCGGTCGGCCCGCTAGCTCAATTGGAAGAGCAGGGGCCTCTTAAGCCCTTGGTTACAGGTTCGAGTCCTGTGCGGGTCATTTTTAGAATGGGGTGTGTCCATCGAATATAATAAAAACAGGTTTTTTTGAGGATTGTGACGCAATTTTGACCCAGCAGCTACATCTGCTGGGTCAATTTTTTAGGTGGCGCTTTTGGATATGGTATATTGAAGTTTCCCATCAGTTTGTGCTCTAAGGGGATCGCCAGATCCCCGGCCCAACCCTCATTTTGAGGCAATTTTCGTCGCGCAGAGCCGGGATCTGGCGATCCCTGGTGAGCGTAAACTGGCGGAGGATTTCCGCCGAGGTGTATTAGGTGGCTCTGTGGGCTGGAAATTATCGATTATTGTAGCGGACGCAACTAAAGCGCAGCGGCGGTGTTTTTATGAGTGAAATTTTGTCGCTCTCCATTGATGACGCGGCCGCTCAGTCGGAGCACATAGGCGGGTGAATATGCACGAGGAGAGCGAGTCGGCTCTCATCGCTCGGGCGAAAGAAGAACCTGAAGCTTTTGGCATTCTCTACGAGCGGTACGTCGATAAGATCTACAACTACATCTACTATCGCACCGGCGACCGGCAGAACGCGGAGGACTTGACCGCACGCACTTTCTATCGTGCGCTGAAGCATTTCCCGCGCTATGAAGATCGCGGGGCGCCCTTCTCAGCCTGGCTGTACCGTATCGCCCATAACCTAGTGGCTAACTGGCATCGCAATCACAGTCGGCGGCAGATGGTATCTTTGGAAAGCCTGGTGCTGAGAGCGCAGCGAGAGAAGGGGCCGGAGCCTTCGCTTGAGAAACTGGATGAGGAAGGTCTCTTGCTCCAGGCCGTTCGCCGATTGCCGCCAGATCGCCAGCAGTTGATCATCCTCAAGCACGTCGAGCAGATGACCAACGCCGAGATCGGGCAAGTGATGGGCCGCACGGAGGGCGCGATCAAGTCACTTTACCACCGGACTTTGGTGGCACTGCGCGAGGATTTGGCTGATGAGTGGGAGGAGTTGCAATAGATGGACGAGGAGCGAATGACCGAGGCTCTGTCCGCATACGTTGGGGGATTGAGTGAGGGCTCTGGGATTGAACTGCCGGTCAAGGAGCGGGAGCAGCTGGTCCCATTACTCCGTTTGGCCGACCAGTTGCAGCAGACGATGCGCCCGGTGGAGCCTTCGCTGGCCTTCGTGCGTAGCTTGCGCGACGAACTGGAGAAAGAGGCTCAGCGCCAGATTGCGCTGAGGAAGCGTAAGCGGCGCTTCGCGATGATTGGAGCGGCCGCTGTTGGCTCCGTCGTTTCCGTCGCCTCACTGGTGGGAGCCATCGTCGTACTGGTGCGCTGGCTGCGCACTAGGACACAGACCCATCAGGCCTCAGCGGCATAAAGTGGGTCGCTATTTATTCTCAACTTGCCCCATCTCCCTATTTCCGGGGAGAGGGGCTTTGTTGTCCCTCTCGCTTAAGGCTTGACTTCTCCACTGGCTGGGGTATGATTCAACCCGGTCAATTTGTAAGTTGAGTGTTATTGTATGTTATTTGTAATTCTTCACTGGAGTTAGCCACATGAGAATTCTCGTCACCGGCGGCGCCGGTTTCATCGGATCTAATCTGGTCGATGTCCTGATGGAGCAAGGCCACGAGGTCACTGTGCTCGACAACCTCTCCGTGGGCAAGGTGTCCAACATCGAACATCATCTGTCGAGCGAACAGTTTCATTTTGTCAATGGTTCGATCCTCGATCTCAGCACGCTGGAGCGGCTGATCCGTCAGACCGATCTGATCTATCATCTGGCAGCCGTGGTCGGCGTCAAGTACGTAGTCGAGGATCCGCTGCAAGCCATCGTCACCAACGTGCGCGGTACGGAGAACGTGCTTGAGTTAGCCTTCAAGTATTGGGTGCGCACGGTGGTCGCCTCCAGCTCAGAGGTCTATGGCAAGTCGACGCAGGTGCCCTTGCAGGAGGACAGCGACCGATTGCTCGGCCCCACCACCGTCGGGCGCTGGTCATACTCGGACGCCAAGGCCATCGACGAATACTTCGCCCTCGCCTATGCCAAGAGGGGCCTGCCGGTCAGCGCGGTGCGTTACTTCAACGCCTATGGCCCGCGCCTCGACCCCAAGGGGTATGGCAGCGTCATCGCCAAATTTATGACCCAGGCGCTGCGCAACGAACCCCTGACGGTCTACGACAACGGAGAGCAGACCCGCTGTTTCACCTTCGTCGGCGACACCATCGAGGGCACCATTCGCGCCGCCACTCTCCGCGAGGCGGTCGGACATGTCTTCAACATTGGCTCCAGTCGCGAGACCAGCGTAAACCAACTGGCGCGTTTGATACTGGAATTGACCGGATCGGATGCGGAGATCGAGCACGTGCCCTACAGTGCTGTCTACGGCTCCAATTTTGAGGAGACCCGCCGACGTGTGCCGGACGTCAGCCGTGCGCTGGACGTGCTGGGCTTCGAGGCTCAGACTCCCTTCGACGAGGGGCTGCGACGCACGCTGGCCTGGTTTCGTGGATCGGATGATCAGTAAACAGGAGTTTTCCAGTAAGCTTTCATCAGAATTCGGAAGTCTCAAGAAGCCCATTGCACAGCGGATATTGGCGCTGTAGCGAACTAAGCTTCCCTTCGAGATAATCGGCGAGAGACTTCCGAATTCTCAAGTGGAAAACTCCTTTCAGTAAATGGGGGGATTGGAATGAGTGAAAATTCAACTAGATTGAGTGCTTTTTGTGACAAAGTTTTGGAGATGGGCTGGCTGCTGGCGGTGATCGTCACCCCGCTTTTCTTCAACGTTTATTCCAGCCGCGTATTTGAGCCGGATAAGTTGACCACGCTGCGTACTCTCGCTCTCATTATGGCCGCCGTCTGGTTGGTCAAATTCATCGAGGAGCGGGTTCATGGCCAGAAGGAGATCGGCATCAGCTGGCAAACGCCCCTGGTCTATCCCACGCTTTTCACCGTCGCGGTCTACCTGATCAGCACGGTGCTCTCCGTGGCACCGAGCACCAGCTTCTTCGGCTCCTACCAGCGCTTGCAGGGCACATATACCACATTGGCCTACATTGTGGTTTTCCTCGTGATCCTTCAGGGCATGCGCACCCGCGCTCAGCGTGAACGATTGATCAGTGTGGTGATCATCAACAGCTTGCCCATCGCCCTCTACGGCCTCATCCAGCGCAATAAGCTTGATCCGTTGCCCTGGGGCGGGGACGTGACCCGCCGCGTGGCCTCCAACATGGGCAACGCCATCTTCGTCGCGGCCTATATGATCATGGCCGCGCCGCCCACGCTCTCCCGCATCGTGAACGCTTTCCGCGCCATCCTGAACGATGAGGATACGGGCGCGGCGGATATGCTCCGCGCCGCGGCCTATATCTTCATCTTTATGGTGCAGTTGATCTCCATCTGGTACACTCAGAGCCGTGGCCCGCTGGTAGGGCTACTGGCCGGGTTGGGCGTCTGGGTGCTGCTGGGCATGCTGGCGCTGCGACGCAGCCTCAAGCGCCGCACCTGGCGCGGGATGTGGGCCGGCACATTGACGGTAGTCACATTGTTCGTCGTCGGCTTCCTGATGGTCAACCTCTATCCGCCGCTCAACGAGTGGGCTGTGGAGCAGTCCTGGGGCCGCGTGGCCCGCGTGCTCCAGTATGAGGGCGGCACCGGTATGGTGCGTAACCTCATCTGGCAGGGCGGGCTCGATATGATACTGCCCCACGAGCCGATAGAGTATCCGCTGACTGAGGCCCATCCCCAGGGCCATCGCGATCCTTTCAACGCCATGCGCCCCCTGGTCGGCTATGGACCAGAGACGATGTACGTGGCCTACAATTCCTTCTATCCGCCGCTGCTGGGCCATTACGAGTCTCGTACCGCCTCACCTGACCGATCCCATAACGAGACGCTGGATTCGTTGATCATCACCGGCCTGCTGGGTTTCGTCGCTTACGTCTGGCTTTTCGGTGGCATCTTCGCCTTCGCGCTGCGCCAACTGGGCGTATTGCCCGACGATTGGCGGCGAAAGCTCTTCTTCGCCTTGCTGATCGGCGGCGCAATCGTGGCCGTGGCTATCGTCATTCCCCTCATCGGCCCCCATTTCTTCTGCCTGGCGATTCCCATCGGCATGGTCGGTGGGCTGGCGATCTATTTGGTCGTCTATGGCTTCTCCGAGTGGGGCGCGGAGGATGTTCCGGAGATTAACCCGCGCTTCGTCCTTATAACGGGCCTTCTGTCCGCCATTGTGGCCCACTTCGTGGAGATTAACTTCGGCATCGCCATCGCCGCTACGCGCACCACGTTCTGGGCCTACGCGGGCATACTGGTGCTGGTCGGCACAGGCACCCTCTCCGAGCGCGACGAGGCGGCGGCGCGTCGCAAGCGCGCGAGTGGAAAGAGGCGCAAGTCCCAGGGCGTCGAGTTGCCCCTGTGGCTGAAGCCCGTCTTGGCATCGGGCCTGCTGGGTGGCTTCATGCTGGGCACGCTGGCCTTCGATTTCATCACCAACGCCGAGCGTCTCTCCCAACCGATGACCATCATCTGGCGCGCTCTCACGATCCTGCCGGCGCAGGGCAGCCGCACTTCCTACGGTGCGCTGATGATCTTCGCCTTCACCTGGGTGATGAGCGCGGTGGTATTTGTGGCCCAGATGGCCAAGCGCGGCGTCTTCCGGGAGCGCCTGGACGATTGGTGGCTGGGGGCTTTGTTGTATGCCCTGACCTCACTGTCGGTCGGATTCCTCTTCGCTGGCGTGCAGGCCGGTCGGCAGGCCTCGCTGGTGCGCTTCCAGGCCCAGTCGCTGGAGGATGTGCTTCAAGTCGCCGACCACATCGCCGGTGTTATGACGGCTTACTACATTTTCATCTTTATCACGATGGTCGTCGGCGGCGTGGTGCTGCTCCTGGGAACCCGTCAGACGGGATCGGTGGGCCAGGTCAGTTTGATCGCTATGCTGGTGCTGGTGGTGCTGGCCATCGCATTTTCCGTGACGACCAATCTGCACCCCATCCAGGCCGACATCATCTACAAGCAGGCGCAGCCTTACGAGCGGCAAGGGCAATGGCTGGTGGCCATCGAGCACTACAAGCGGGCCATCGACCGCGCCTCCGTGCTGGGGCTGCACGAGGAGGATTTCTATTACCTCTACCTCGGTCGAGCTTACCTGGAGTATGCCAAGCGGCTTGACGATAAGGCCACGCAGAAAGTCGTGATGCGCGAGACGGAGAAGACGCTGACCAAAGCGCGTGAGGTCAATCCGCTCAACACCGACCACAGCGCCAACCTGGCCCGCATGTACCGCACCTGGACCGGCATAGCCTCCGACGCTGACCGGCGCCGCGAGCTGATCCAGCTTTCTTCGGAAAACTACGAGATTGCCACTATGCTCAGCCCGCAGAATGCTATCCTGTGGAATGAGTGGGCCATGCTCTATCTATCCACCGGTAACTTTGAGGAGGCCCAGGAGAAGATCGATTACTCCTTGAATATGGATGAGGACTTCGAGCAGAGCTGGACCATCCAGGCCGATATCTATGCCAACCAGAAGATGATCACCGATGCGGTCGAGGCCTATCACGAGGCGCTGGAGATCTCCCCGAAAGAGGTGGATGTCTGGCTGCGGCTGGGCGACATCTACCGCAACCAGAAGAAGCTGGAGAAGGCGGCCGAGGCCTACGAGGAGGCGCTGGAGTTGAGACCCAATCGTACGCAGGTCTGGCGCGTGTTGGGCTCGATTTACGCTCAATCGGGCCAGCTCAATCAGGCCATCGACGCACTGCAAGAGGCGCTTGCCCGTGCCCCGGAATCTAATGACGCCTGGGACACCCATCGCATGTTGGCCATCGTCTACAATCAGGCCGGCGACAGCGAAGCGGCGCTCAACCACGCGCAGCAGGCCCTCCAGTTGGCGCCGGAGGATCAGCAGCAGGGGATGCAGCAATTGGTGGCTCAGTTGCAGGGGACTGGCGAATGATGAATGATGAATGTATCTACTCAGCCCGCTCAAGCTGGGTTTGTAACCCAGCGTCTTTTGAGAGTTTTTGAGCAACTTGATCGAAGAAAAGGATTATGCTCGTTCAAAAATCGGGGGTTGCAAACCCCCTCTGAGCAGGGTCTGAGCAGTTACTGATGAATGATGAATGATGAATGGCGAATGGTGAATAGGTCACAATCTGTGCTGCAAGC
>CAZANJ010000032.1:13024-14132 GCA_964486415.1 uncultured Anaerolineales bacterium | reverse complement strand
CCCGCCGATTTTTGAATCGCTTCGAAAACCCCATCACCTTCCCGACAAAGCGGCCCGACGGCAATTGACACCCTCAGACCCAATGGTACAATTTACTCAATGAGCTTCTTACTCCTATGGATCATCCCAGGACTGCTCTGGACGCTGTTGATACTGCGCGACAACCTCGACCCCATCGAGAGGCTGGCCGTCGGGCTGGGCCTGAATTTCGTCATCACGCCCGTCATCACCCTATTGCTCGCCCATCTTCCAGGGCCGCTGAATCGCCCGGCGCTGCTGGCGACGATGATGAGCGCCATAACCCTGCCCGTGGCCCTGTTCGCCGTACAGTACAAGCAAAAGACCTGATGGACACGGGTGAAATGAGCGGCACATATGACAGCAACGAGGAGCACGAGATCACCGATCTTTACACCCGCCGGGCCACGCGCAGCTGGGATCAGATAGAGGCCGAGTATCAACCCGCCGTCTTGGTCACCGTCAACGGGCAGCCCAAGCTGACGGTCTACGAGCGTGACGCGACGGTTCAGCCGCAGACCTACCGGGCGGAAGCGTACGACCGGGCTTTTGCACATAGCTCGCGCTGGCAAGCGGGTCAGCTGTGCCATTGACCATCGGCATGTATGACCTGGCGACGATGCAGCGACTGCCTGTGTTGGCACCGGATGGCTCGCCGGTCGGCGACCACGTGCGCTTGACCGAGGTTGTGATACAAGCGTCATAGAAACTCCCCGTGGAAAACAGGCCCCAAAACCATACATTGACAATCAACATGCCCTATAGTACAATCACTCGCGCGTTTTACCGAGGGGCTGAGTTCTCCCCTCCCCCCAAACCTCTCCCTAAGCGTGTGCAGCTAAGCCAGGAGAGGTAAGGGTTACCATAAGAATGGAAAGGTGGTTATCATGGAGAAAAACCAATCTCTAAAACAGGATCGCTTGATGAAAGCACTATGGGCGGCTGCTCTGGCGCTCATATTTATGGTAAGTGTGAGTGTGCTTCTTGCCCATTTCCAACAATCCAGAGCGATGGAGATAGAGGATGAACAGGCCAACGGCCTGGAAGTGACCAAGGAGGTCAACACGCTCTCGGCTGCGCCTGGCGATAC
>CAZANJ010000032.1:0-12924 GCA_964486415.1 uncultured Anaerolineales bacterium | reverse complement strand
ACGGCCTGGAAGTGACCAAGGAGGTCAACACGCTCTCGGCTGCGCCTGGCGATACTCTCGCTTACACGATCACTATCGTGGATATCGATGATCCGGAAGGAACTTTCTGGCTCACTGACACGTTGCCCTCGGAGTTGAACTGCATCACAGATAGTCTAAATGGTGACGCGGGCATCGGGGTCAGCTTCGGAGTCGAGAACGATGTCATCACCTGGACTGGCGAACTGCCAGGCAATGGCTACACCCTCCAACTCAACTTCAGCACTGAAATCTCCTCCGACCTCGAGTGCACCACTATCGTCAATACAGCTCAAATCACAGCCAGCGGAGAACTAACCTCCGTCAAATCGGAGGCAACATCGGTGATGGGTGAAGTAGGCACACTGTCGATCAACAAATCCGTCACCTCACAAGATATGGTCGAGCCAGGAGACATCTTGACCTACACCATAGACATCAAAGACATCGGGGAATACCCTTCGAAGGACGTCTGGCTTACCGACACCTTGCCAAGTGAACTTATCCTAATCACCGAAAGCCTCACTACCACACTGGGCGATATAGGTCTCAACAATGGCGTCATCACTTGGACTGGGTACATGTATGGGCGTGGCTATGGAGGCGTCATCAGCTACAGTGCTCAGATCACCCCCGCCTTTACGGGCGATTGGATCACCAACGTGGTCACGGTGACCGCCCCTGGTCAATTCCTGACGCGGACGGCCGGCGCGCGCGTGTATCGTCCCGCCGGAAATCTGGAAGCCTCCAAATCGGTCTATCCCAGCTATGCCCCGCTGGGGGATAACTTGACCTACAACATCTACATCACCAACACCGGCGACGCGCCCGTGGAGACGGCCTGGGTGACGGATGAGTTGCCATCGGAGGTGAGCTACGTATCCGGCAGCGCCACCACGGGCGAGTTGGGCGAAGCGAGCGGCGTCATCACCTGGAGCGGCAACCTGGGAATCAGCGGCACGCTCCAGACGCCACCGGCGGCGACCACGCTCACCATCACAGTCCAGATCGCGACCGACCTGACCGATAACATCCTCTTCACCAACACGGCCCAGATCACGGGCACGGGCGAGCTCTTGCAGCCACAGGCATCAGCCAAGGCTATGGCCCATTTCGATTACTACTTCCCCCTCATCTTCCTAAACTATCCCCCCATCCCAGATCTTGATCCCATCCCCGCGCCGGTGGATCACGCCTACAACGTATCCTGGGGCGGAATCGAGATTCCGATTGATAACTACGTGCTCCAGCAGGCGCGCACATCGGGCTTCGACGCCATCGAGCAAGAATGGACACCCGCACAGGAATACCAGAACGTGTCCGGCGTCTACTGCTCCTACTACTACCGCGTGCGTGCGGATAAGGCCAGTGATTGGGGCGTGGGGCCATGGAGCACTGCTGAACTCGCCGAGCCCGATCCGCCGGACCCACCGACGCTGGACCCCATCCCAGAGCCTGAAGACCGCACCTATACCATCAGCTGGTCGGAGGTCACATTGGACGGCGAGGTGGAGTATGTGCTTCAAGAGTCGAACGTGGTCAACTTCTCCAGTATCACAAATGAGTGGAAAATGACAAGCGCTTCCAAGAGCATCCAGAAAGGCGCAGAATCGGGCATGTACTATTACCGCGTTCGCGCCGACGATGACAACTGTTGGGGCGTAGGACCATGGAGCAACATCCAATCAGTCGAAGTTCCCCTACCCGAATACTTCGATAACTTCACCGATGATAATAGCGGCTGGCCGCAGGACAAAGGGTTGATCTACACAGACTCAAGCGGCGATCAGCACTACTGGAGACGGGGGTACAAGGAAGAACAAGGAGAATACCGCATCAAGATCGACCAGGGTGGCCCACAATCTTGGTTCCAGCAACCGGACGCGCTGGCACCTTACAGGCCACCCAGCGACAAATACTGCGTCGAAACACGAGTTCGGTTCGAGGATGGCAATTACTGGGCCAATATGGGTTTGGTCATCGGCGCCAATGATGACAACGACGACATCTACGCACTGTGTCTGAGCCGAGGACCCGATGAGGAGAGCAGTTTAGGTTGGTTCCTCATGCGGAACGCGGAATATGACTTCCCCAGGGGAGGATGTTCCAGACCCACCGATAAGATAGAGGGCAGCGATCGCCAAGGCACCAGCCACAACGGGTGGAACAAACTACAGGTCAGCGTGGACGGTGACCGTGTCGATGTCTTCATAGGCGGTTACTACAAAGGCACATTCACGCTGGAAGGCCTGCGGAGTAAAACCAGAGTTGGGGTCATAGGAGGCGATTACGAGCTCACCCCTATCGACGTGCGCTTCGATTACTTCAGAGTGATACCCGACTCAGCCTGTAATTGATTCACTTCGGGAGTCGAACGATCTTCAGATATAACGAAAGGGATGCCCGCGCGCGGGCATCCCTTTCGCTCCAACGGCAACATATCAATACTCCTATCACCGCCCTTGAGTTGGCCCTTTTCATCATCATAGTGCTCCTGGCCGCCTGGCTGCGCTTCAACTATCTCTCCCAGGCAGAGCTCTTGTGGGATCAGGCGGAAATTTCCAGGTGGGCTATGAGGATGGCGGGCAGAGGAGCCTCCCCTTGGCAATGGAGGTTCGCCTGGATCGGGCCACAATCCTCCACCGGCCTCGACACCTTCCCCGGCGCCATCTGGCTGATGGCCATTCCCTATGCCATCTCGCCCAGCCCCGTCTTCGCCACCGGCTTCGTCGCCGCCATCAACTTGTTGACCGTTATCACATGTTACTTCCTGACGCGCCGCTGGTTCGGGCGGGAAGCGGCCTTGATCGCGACTCTACTTTTCGCCGTCGCGCCATGGGCCGTGATCTACTCGCGCAAGATCTGGCACGTGGAATTGCTGCCCCCGCTCGTCATAATCTACGCGATTATGGGCTGGCACGCATTCGTGCAAGGACGCCGCTGGGCGCTGATAGCCCACGTCCTGGCACTGACCGCGCTGGTACAGACCCACTTCTCCACCTATCCCTTCGTCGCCCTGACGATTCTGTGGGCCTTGATCTTCTACCGCCGCATCGACTGGAAGCTAGTCCCGCTCGCCGCCCTGCTGGGTGCGCTGACCTTCGCACCGTATTTTATCGTCGACGCGCAGAACGGGTGGGAGAATATCCAGCGCCTCTGGGGCATCTTGCAAAAACCGACGCTGATGAGCGCCGACGCCGCCCGCTCGGCCTGGCTCATCACTACCGGCTGGGATCTGCAACGCATAACGGGGCCGGATCGATACCCGGATTTCGTCGCCACGACGCCCAACCTGCGTTGGCTCTTCGCCGCCGAGGGAGGGCTAGCGATCCTGGGAATCCTGGCAGCCACGGGGCAAGCTATCCGCCAAGCACGCGCCGGCCTCGACGAGGAAGCGGCCTCCGCCCTCATGGCCGCCACGTGGTTGGCCCTGCCGATCCTCATCCTGACGCGGCACAAAACGCTGGTCGCGCCCCACTATTTCACCATCACTTTCCCGGCCCAATTCATCCTCATCGGATGGATGATGGGGAAGCTCTGGCGCTCCATCCAGCGGAGCGCCTGGATCGCTCGCGCGCCGATGCTCGCGCTGGTCATAGCGCTCGCCATCACACAAGCCTACGAGACCATCGCCGTGTTGCGCTTCGTCCGCACGCACGACACACCCTGGGGCCGCGGCACGCCCCTCTCCTACGAGATCAGCGCCGTCGAGACGACCGAACGTTTGCGAGAGGAGATGGAATCAGCGCCAGAGGAAACGGAGGTGATCCTCCTTTCCCAAGGGGACGAGCCCCGTAAGTACGAGATGCCAGCGGCGGCCGACGTGTTGATGCCCGCCACCCCACACCGCGCAGCGGACATCAGAACAACCTTGATCTTCCCCGCCGATCCAGCCGTCTACTGGGCGACCTATGATATGACGTATAGTGAGCGACTGCTCGCTGACCTCACCTCAGAGCTGACCGATGAACGCATTTCACTACGCGAAGGCGCTCGCTCCTATCGCTTCTACACATGGCCCGGCGGTGAGCCATCTTTCGCTAAGCTAGGTGCACAGACGCTGCGTGACGAAAAGGTTATACCCCAGCTCGACGGGCCTCCCACCTGGAGCAACGGGGCGCAGTTGCTCGGCTACCGGCTCGAGGGCCACCTGCGCCCCGGCGAGAAGATCCGCTGGACGCTGATCTGGAGGGCCACCCGCGCCCTGCCCTGGGCCAAGACGATGGGCCGCCCCGGCGAGGACGCTTACTACCACTGGTTCAATCACCTGCTCGATGAAGAGGGGCAAATGCAGGGACAGAAAGATGGGCCGAGTTTGCTCCCCGCTTACTGGCGGGCGGGCGACACGGTGCTCAACTGGTTCGACTTACAGATTTCGCCGGACGCGCTGCCCGGCACCTACACTATGCGCGTGGGGATGTACACCTATCCTGAACTGAAAAACGTGCCAATCTGCAAGTCGCAAGTCGCGGGTTGCGAGCCGGGAGAGGAAGAGCGGATATTGATCAAGATAGGACGCATAGAGGAATAAATATGTCACAAGTCGAAAAAACTCGATTTTTCGGAAAAATCTGGTTTATATCCCTGGTGCTTCTGGGGCTGCTGTGTGTAGCCTTTTACTGGGACGTGCTTAGGCTACCGGCGGATCACATCATAGCCGGGAACGATCTGACCAACATGTTTCTCCATTGGTCGCGCTTCGCCGTGGACTCGGTCCGCCACGGGCGCTTCCCGTTATGGAACCCCTATCTTTTCGCCGGCCTTCCCTTCGCAGCCAATCCCCAACCGGCCCTGTTCTATCCGCCCACCTGGTTGGCGCTGCTGATGCCGGTCACGCGGGCGCTGGGTGTGATCATCGTGCTCCATATCTGGCTGGCCGGGGCCGGGATGTACCTCTGGCTACGCTCAGAGAGAGCGTCGGTGAGCGGCGCTTTGCTCGGAGCCGCCACCTTCGCCTTCAGCGGCTACTTCTTCGTGCGCGTCTACGCTGGGCATCTGGGCGTCATCACCACCTGCGCCTGGCTGCCGCTCATACTCTGGCTCTACCATTGCGCCGACAGCGCGGGAAAACGTCAAGGGGCGAAATCCTGGAAACTGGCCGTCGTCGGGGGGCTGCCCGTCGGCCTCTCAATCCTGGCGGGGCATACAGCCTCATTCATCTACGTCGCGCTGGGCTTGAGCGCCTATGCCCTCTTCTACGCACGGCTAAGCTGGCGCAGCGGGCGCCCTGCCTGGCCCCACCTGCTGCGGCTAACACTGATGCTCGCCACAGGAACAGCCCTGGCCGCCGTGCAGATTCTCCCACTGACGGAGTTGATGGCACGCTCGATAAGACAGGCCACGGCCAACTATGATTTCGCGACCCGTTTCTCCTGGCCGCCCGGTTATCTGCTGACGCTGCTGGTGCCCAATTTCTTCGGCGAACCGGCGCGCACCGGCTACTGGGGCGACGGGATCTACGATGAGTTCATCATCTACGTCGGCGTGCTGCCCCTGATCCTGGCGCTGCTGGGAAGCAAGCTCCGCCATCGGCTGAAGATTTTCCTGATCGGGCTGGGGCTAGGCTCGCTCCTGCTGGCCTTCGGGAAGTACGGAAGCTTACACCTGCTCTTCTACCGCTTCGTGCCCTTCTTCAAAACGCTGCGAGCGCCAGCCCGGGCCGGCTTCCTCTTCACCCTGGCCGCCGCCGCCCTCTTCGGCCTGACCGTGACGGCGATTCAGGAATCCCAACGAGAACGTGCGCGACTGCTACGACCGCTGCGCTGGTCAAGAGTGCTGGCATTTTCCGGCGGCGTGCTGGCCCTGATCGTGACTGGATTCGTCGCCTTCGCCTGGGGACGCGAATCGCACGGAGCCGCCGGGCGACTCTGGCACCTGGCGAATCAGACAAGCTTGTTTTTGCTCTTCTTCCTGCTCGCAGCCGGCCTATTGACCGCCTGGCGCGAAGTGGAAACTGCCCGTTCGACAAGCTCAGAGCGAGTCCGACCGGAGATGTGGCTGCTGGCGCTGATATTAGTGATCCTGGACCTCTGGACCTTTGGGAGCGGGACAGTCTCCCCGGTGGAGGTGCAGGAAAGCGCTTATTGGCGCATCGTGGAGCAAGCCGTTTCTGCCAGGAGCGAAGTCGAAGGGCCTGCAAGCGAGGAATTCACGCGCGTGCTCCCCTGGGGGCTGAACGACGTGGAGCAAAACGGGGGGATGGCTTTCGGAATACAAAGCGTCTTCGGATATGATCCGCTGACTCTACAGCGCTACGAGGACTTCATCACCTCGTCGAGCCCAGATCCACGCGCACGCACCTACGACCTCCTGAACGCCGGATACCTGGTCACCACAAGCCCCCAGGATTTCCCCGCCGAAAATACCGCGCTCGAAGCGCCGCAGTTGATACACGAGCAGGCGGGCGTGTATGTTTACAAACGCCCGGACGCGCTCCCGCGAGCCTGGGTCGCGCCCCAGATCGAGGTGCTGGATGAGGCAGCCATATTGTCCCGCATCCACGAGCCGGAATTCGACCCGCGCACGACGGCGCTGGTGGAGACATATCCGGAACAGGCGCCGGGCGCAGGGCAGGCACAAGGCACTGCCCCTACGACGGGGGTGAAAATTCTGGGGGATACGGGGAATCGTTTTGAGGCGGAGGTGGACGGGGCGGGCGGCATGTTGATTGTCAGCGCGGCCGATTACCCCGGCTGGCGGGCCTGGGTCGACGGCGAGCGGGCCCAAGTGGTACGCGCCGATTATGTCCTACGCGCCGTCTATGTGCCGGCCGGCACGCACCACGTCACGATGGCCTACAACCCGCCGCTTTTGAAGATCGGGCTGGCGATAACGGCCTTGACCCTGGCCTGTATCATCGGACTCTGGTCCACACTCACGCCCAGGGGAAAGCGGTAATCCAATGCGCCCCTCGACACGCGATAAGAGCCTCATCGCCCTGCTCCTGGTCACCTACCTGGCACTGGCCTTCGCCTACAGCCTGGCCTCCCCCATCTACGAGCCCACCGATGAGCTGCGCCATTTCCGCTACGTCCGCCACATCACCGTCTACCGCAGCCTGCCGGTACAGCAGCCGGACGCGCCACGAGCGCAGAGCCATCACCCGCCGCTCTACTACGCCCTGGGCGCATTAGTCAGCTCCTGGGTGCCCGTCGAGCATGAGGTCTACTACTCGCCCCCCATCAACCCCCACTGGAGCGACAGCCACTGGGAGGTCAGCACCGATAACAAGAACCAATACATCCACGGCCCCGAAGAAAGGCCGCCCTTTCGCGGAGTCACGCTGGCGGTCTACGTCGTGCGCTGGATGACGGCCCTCATCGGCGCGGGCGTCGTCTGGCTGACGTATGAGATCGTCCGGGCGCTCTCTCCACAGCGCCCCGCGATAGCGGTAGGCGGCGCGGCCATCGTCGCCTTCAACCCGCAGTTCCTCCACCTGAGCAGCGCGATCAACAATGACATCGCGGCGGCCTTATGCGGCGCCGCCGTGATCCTCGCCTGCATCCATCTGGTGAAAAACGGCCCGCATCTCCGCTATGATGTGAGATTGGGCCTCCTCTACGGGCTGGCCTTGCTGACCAAATTCAACTTGCTGGCCCTCGCGGCCCCCATCGCTCTGGCCTACATATTAGCCGCTCAGAAATACAAATCAGCCTACAACTGGCGCGCTCTTCTACGCGGCGCCCTCGTCATCCTGGGATTGGTGGCCCTCATCTCCGGATGGTGGTTCATACGCAACGCGCGGCTCTATGGCGATCCTACCGGTATGAAAATGGTCAACGAACTCTGGGCCGGCCGGCCGGCGTCGGGGCACTGGTGGGCGGTGCGGCAAAGCTTGCCCTACCTTTGGAGCAGCCTTTGGGGAAGATTCGGATACGGCCAACTCCCGCTGCCTCGTTTCATTTATCGAGCGCTGCTCGGCTTCTTTATCCTGGCCCTCGCCGGTCATTTGATCCCAAACTCTAGATTGGTTCAATCTCGGAGATTGAACCAATCTGCCCTCGCTGAAAATTCAGCCCTCATCCTCCTGATCACCGTCCTGGCCTTCGTGGCGGTGGTTTTCTACTACATCATGATCCAGCCGGCCGGCGCGATGGGGCGCTTCCTCTTCCCAGCGCTGCCTTCCTTCGCCGCGCTGGCGATGATGGGTCTGGCTCGATTTTTCCCGCGCCGCTTGAGTTGGCTGGGAGGCCTGATCGCCACACTCGGCATGGCGACGCTGGCACTCTATGCCCTGATCGGCGTGCTGGCCCCCGCCTTCGCCCCACCCCGCCCACTGACGGCGAAAGAGCTCCATAATCTGCCCAATCCGACACGTATAGAATGGAGAATGGAGAATGAAGGGGAGAATGGGGAAAGGAACAGCATAGCCCGTCTGCTGGGCTACCGGGTCGAGCCAACCGCCATTGAGCCAGGCGACGCGCTGGAGGTCACGCTCTACTGGCAAGCCTTGAGCCGGCCCGAGCAGAACTTGAACGTCTTCGTCCATCTGCTGAGCGACGAGGGACGAGCAACGTCCCCAGGCACGATGGTGGCCCAGCGAGACACCTACCCCGGCCTGGGACGCTATCCCACGACCGCCTGGGAGACGGGCGTCGCCTTCGCCGACACTTACCGGCTGCGCATACCGGAGACGGCCTACACACCGGACAGGGGCTACGTCCAAGTCGGCCTCTACGTGCCGGATGGGCCGCGACTGATCACCGACGATGGGCGCAACGCCGTGCGCCTGGCGACGGTTAAAATTCAGCCCCGGCCCGGCGAACTTCCCAACCTGCTGGAGGTTAACTTCGGCACCGACGAGGGCGTAATCGCCCTGGTGGGATATGAACTTGACCATAGAACGGTGCGCCCCGGCGAGAAGATCAATTTGACGCTTTACTGGCGCGCGCTCGCTCCTATGGAAACCGACTATCACGTTTTCACTCACATCCTGAGCGAGGGCTCAGATCAGATGTGGGGGCAAAGCGACAGCAAACTGACCGCCGAATCGGCGCCAACCAGCGAATGGCAAGCGGGGATGACGGTCGAGGACCTGCACGAACTGAGGCTGGGATTGACCACGCCGCCGGACCTTTACGACATCGAGGTGGGCTTATATCGCCCCGGAGAAGGTCGCTTGCCCGTCATCGCCGAGGATGGGCACTGGTTAGGCACTAGAACTCTGCTGAGCAAAATAAGGGTGGTGAGTGAATGAAAAAGCGCGACAACAAGGGGTGGACCAACATCCTGCGCATCATAGTCAGTATAGTTGCGTTGGGAATCCTGCTCTGGCAAATCGGCCTGGGGGAGGTCTTGACCGTGCTCCGTCAAGCCGACTGGCGCTTGCTGCTGCTCGCCTGGCTCCTGTTTGTAGCCAGCCTCGTCATCCGCGCCATGCGGTGGGCCGTTCTCCTCTGGGCGCTGGAGTTGGATGGCGACATACGGGTTCCCTTCGGGCGTCTGGTCTATCTCTACTTCGTCGGCGCCTTCTTCAACAGCTTCCTACCCAGCGGCTTCGGCGGCGACGTGGCGCGGGCGCTGGAGTTGACCGAGGACACGCCGACGCCGGCCGCCGTGGGCACAGTGCTGGTGGATCGGATGACGGGCCTGCTGGTTCTGCTGGCAATGGGATTGGTCGCCCTCCCCTTCAGCATCTCGCGGCTGCCCTCCTGGATGATCTGGCTATTGATCGGCATCGCGGGCGGCGGGCTGATGGGCGGCGCGCTGCTCCTGGAAGGACGGCTGCTGCGCCGAGCGACGGCCTGGCTGCCAGAAAATCTCTCCCTGTCCGGCTCCGGCCCGCTGGGACGCATCTACGCCGCCATCAGCGGTTGCGGATGGCGGGCTGTGGGACAGGCGCTGGCTATCTCCCTGCTCTTCAACTTGATCAACGTGATGATCAATTTCCTCTGCGGGCGGGCGGTGGGCATCGACCTGAGCTTCGGCTATTTCCTCATCACCGCGCCCATCATCTCTGTCAGCCTGATGATCCCGATCTCCGTCGGCGGCGTCGGCGTGCGCGATTGGGTGACGGTGGCATTGTTTGGACCGATGGGGATCAGCAACGAAACCGCCGCCGCGATGTCGCTCTGCCTCTACGCGGTATCGGCGGCGGCGGGGCTGGTGGGTGGCGTGGCCTACGCCATCGGGGGGCTGCTTGGACTTCAGGGGCGCCGAGCGTAGCTGGGGGGTCCGGAAGAAATTAACATACCACGGGCGGGCACAAGACCCGCCCCTACGAAAACACCAGATGTAGGGGCAACCCTTGTGGTTGCCCCACTTGTGGTTGCCCCCTTGTGTGTATGGGTAGATTATTGCTCGCGGCGGATTGCCAAATCCGGCGCTGCGAGGCATCCTCCCGCGCCAGCAGGTCCTCCACGGCCTGCTCCAGCACGGCGGAGGGAAACGAGCCGCGCAGCACGTTCACCTGATCTCCTTCACTATCCAAGAAGAGCAGCGTGGGCGTGCCGACGACGCCGTGCTCCTTCGCCAAAGCCTTGCCCTCTCGCTGATCGAGGCTGACGTAGATCACGCGGATTTCTCCTCGGTACTTGCGCCGCACCCCATCGACGATGGGCGTCATCTCCTTGCAGTAGGCTCAAGTGTCCGAGCGGAAGTAGAGCAGCGTCGGGCCACCGGAGGGAGCAGCGAACCAGAGAGAATAAGCCAGATAGGCCAAGGCCGCCAGCGCGATCAGCCCCAGCACGGCGCCCAGAATTCGTCTGCTTCTCATCGGCTACTCCTTCAGCACGTTCTCAATGGACTGCCTCAGCACATCGGGCTCCTGCTCGCCCATCAAACGCCGCACCTCTTCGTTGGCGTCATCGAAGATGAGGAAGGATGGCTGACCGATGACTCCATGAGCGCGTGCGCGGTTCTTCCCCCGCGTCTTGTCGACGTTGACGCGCACAATCTTGAAATCGCCGCCATACTCCTTCTCCATCTCCCTCACGATGGGCTTCATCTTCTGACAAATCGGACAATCCGGCGAATAGAAGAAGAGCATTCCCGGCCCGCCCTCGAAGCTGGCCTCATCCGAACCGCCCTGGGAGCAGGCTGTCACAGACGTGATAAACAGAAGCACTGCACCTACAGCAATTAAGGTTCTTTTTGCTTTCATCGTTTTCCTTCCCGCTGAATCGCTCATTCGTTGATCTCTTCCAGCGCCTCAAACAAAACCTCATTGTCGGGCAGCTCGTTGAAGTCGTAGATGTGCTTGAAGCGCACAAGGCCCGCTTTGTCCACGATGAAGGTGGCGCGTTCAGTGAATCCCTGCTCGCGCAGGATACCGTACTTCTGCGCAACCTCACCGTGGGGCCAGAAGTCACTCAGCAGCAACATTCGCTCCACGCCCAACGATTCGGCCCAAGCCGCGTTGGTGGCCGTCCCATCCACGCTAATACCCAGCACCTGGGTATCCTCCGCCTCGAAGCGCTCTAGATCGGCGTCCAAGGCGGGCACCTCCTGCCCTCAGACGGGCGTCCAGGCGGCGGGGTAGAAAGCGAGGACGACGTTGCTATCCCCGCGAAAATCGCTCAGCCGGACGTAGCCGCCGGTGTGATCGGGCAAGCGGAAATCGGGGGCTGCATCGCCGACCTCCAGGCGGGCGTTGTGAACCTCGCCGGCCTTGGACAGTCCGAACAGCCTCGCGCCGCCGAAACCCAACCCCACGCCGAGCGCCAAGGCCACGACCAAGAGAATGTACGCCGTTAATCTTTTCATCCGTCCCTCCCTAATCTGGACGCGCCAGAGCCAATAATTTGTGCGATTCTGCTCACGCCGCATAGTCATATCCGGCGGATAAGACGGGATCTGGCGATCCCTTAAGAGCACAAACGCCATTACGTTTCACGCTTTACGGAATTACACAGAGTCGCACAGAGGAGACACGGAGTCACACGGAGAAAGACTATAATTGATTTCACCTTGCTCAATTCGTTAGATTCGGCAAGGTTGCTCACAACACCTCTCTCCTGTCGCTCTCTGTGTATCTCTGTGCCTACTCTGTGTGACTCTGTGTAAACGTTTTACGTTTCACGTTTTAGACGTACCCCTCCTGACGGGCAGCGGCATCCATCGCCAATGTGGTAAGCCGCTCCACCGGCAACAGAACTTCGCGATTGACCTCCCGCAGATCGATGGTCTTGAGATAGCGCTGGCAGGCGTCGCAGACGTAGAGCCGGTAGACCCCATCATCGCTGACGTAATAGGAGATTTGAGTGTGATCGGTAGTCTCGCAGAAGGGACATCCCAAGCGATGGTAGAGCCATTCACTGTTGCAGCGTGAGCATAACAGATGACGCGCTCCCGTTTCCTCGTCCAGCGCGGCAAAGTCAGGTGCGCCGCCACAGACCGGGCAGTAGCCCCGTCTCCAGAGCGCCTCGTCGACGTGGGGCATCACCTGCTCCGCGGCCCACATCAGATACGGCTTCAGCGCCAGACTGGCCGCCATCCGGGCCAACGTCGTCCCTTCGAGAGCTTGATCTGCTCCCTCGCCGGATGGTTCCCCCTCAAACTGCTGCCGCGCCAGGGAGAGCCAATCGACTTCATCAGGTAGCATTCGATCCACCATCTCAACCTCATGATCCAATAATACCTGAGCGATTTCCAAGCTCAACTCCGCGAACTGAGCGGGTTGAATGGGCAACTGCTCGAAGGCGATCAGCGGCAAGCCCTCGCGCAGCCGAGCTTCCAACGCTCCCGCGTCGGCCATCTCCAACGTGGCCCCGATCGACCTCTTGGCTTCCTCCTGAAGTTCGATCAACGCGATGTGAAGTTCATAATAAGAGGCCAGATCAGGATCACGCTGCGCGGCCTCGGTCAATGCTTCCAATATGGTCGGCACTATCAATTTCCTCCTTGAAACATAAATCAGGTTTAACTACTCAGAACCCGTAAGATACCACTCAAAAGAAACCGGATGGT
>CAZANJ010000031.1:12306-14166 GCA_964486415.1 uncultured Anaerolineales bacterium | reverse complement strand
TGGGAGCCCGCGCTGCTCGTGAGAAGGCTTTACTCAGCAAACTGAGACGTTATCGACTACCTATCCCATTTTACTAACATTAGTCCAAAAGTCAAAAGGGGATACTCCATCTTACCTCAATCCGCATCCCCCACAGACACTCGCCCGCCGCTGATATTGCCGATCTGAATGAGAGGCCCTTCCCCACCGACCGCCACTTGACCACTGACGTCGCCCGCGATGTTGACCTGTCCACGCTGCTCGACGGTAGTCCACGCTCCCGGCTCCGGCTCGATCTCCGGCTCGCCGGTGAAAGGCAACCCCTTCGGCTCCGTCTCGCCGCCGGCGTAGTAGGCCAGGACGAAGTTATCGGCCCGCTCGAAGTGGAGGATGGGATGTTGTCGGCCCCTGGTGCGCCCTGGCACGACCTCGCGGGCGTGCAGCGCCAGATCGGCCACGCGCACGTAGCCATCACGCTTCGCAGCCCCGGCGCCCGAAAGCGCCTCGATCAGCGCCAGAGTGAAGGCACTGTAGGGCTTCCCGGCAAAGGACAGCTCATCCTCCTGCGAGGAGGCGATGAGCACGCGACCGCTCCCCTCCGCCAGCAGACTATGAGCCTCCGGCGGGAGGGGAGACTTCGCCAGTTGCAGACCAGGGGCCTTCGACTCGCCCAACCCGCCCGCGTGGCAGCAATCGAGCAGCACCAGCAGCCGCTGGGCCGGAATGGCCCGCAATCGCGCGGTGAACTCAGCGCCGCTGATGGCGGTCCGGTAAAGACGCTCCATATCGTAGCCATAGGGCAAAAGATAGTAGGACTCGCCGAGCGAGGAGGAGACGCGGTAACCATGGCCTGAGAAGTAGATGATGACGGTGGATTGAGAGGCTGATACATCGGTGGATTGGGAGAGGTCATCGAGGGCCGCAAGGATAGCGTCGCGGGTGGCCTCTTTGCCCGTGAGCGTGTGAACGTGGTCAGAGGGATAAGCGCAGCGGGTCGGATCCTCGATAATCTCCGCCAGGCCAGTGGCGTCGTCCACAGTGTTGGGCAGATCAGCGCCGACGCCGATGATAAGCGCATAACCCTGATCGAAGGTTGTCATAAGCATTACTCCAGTTCTAACTTCCAAGCGAGCGGCTGAACCTCAGCTGCGGCTGAGGATTCAGCTTAGGAGATTCGGTCTGGCACACTTGGCCAAACGGCAACGATATTTGCTCTCAAGTACATTTTGGGCTATAATTTCCATCAGATCGACCTGCTGAAATAGGAGAAGTTACGGGAGGTGAATTATGGCTACAATCACGCTTGGCGAAATTCTGGACGACTTGCAGGCTGCTGAAAGAGGACTCCACAAATTCGAGCGTCGTTACTGGATGAGTTCCGCGCATTTTTATGAGCTCTATTCCCAGGGGCTTCTGGATGACGGATCCCACGCTGAAGATTTTTCTGAATGGGCCGGCCATTACAAACTCAAGCTCAAGCGAGAGGCAGCGCTGGAAAAATTATCACGCCAACGCTTCGAAAAGTTAAAGCGCAAGGCTGCCGATGCTATCATTGCGCTGACCCCACAAGAACCTGTGTTGGAGTTGACTTGATGACTTTCCCGCGCCGTGAAGCTTACGAGCGGATTATCTACTCCCTTCCAGAGAAGCATCCTGAGATTAAGTCTTCGACACTCCATCTTTACACCAACAGCGCGACCACTTGCTTCGTTCGCGGGAGCATCTGGTTTAAGAGCGAATTGGAGCTTCGCGTCTTTGAATACCTTGACTTCTCGGATGGCGAGATTCTCGATTACCGCTACGCGATCCTCAGAGACAAAGAAACCATCCGCTGGTACGACCCGCAACCTCACCCAGAGAACCCAGACCTTGCAGAGACCT
>CAZANJ010000031.1:10747-12206 GCA_964486415.1 uncultured Anaerolineales bacterium | reverse complement strand
ATCCGCTGGTACGACCCGCAACCTCACCCAGAGAACCCAGACCTTGCAGAGACCTTCCCCCACCATTTACACGATCTGCCCGACCCTTCGACAGGCTCAGGACAAAGCATCAAGCACAATCGCAAACCCGCTTTTGGTATCACCTTCAACGCCCCCAACCTCCCCACTCTGATCGCCGATTGCATCGGGCTTGGCAACGCTCTGCCCTCATCGGAAGAAGCCTGATCGGTCGCCGCTAGCCACTGCACATCCCCTCGCTGACTCGCTACTCCCAATATATCGAAATGGGAAAGGAATCCGTATTGTTATCCTCGTTCATCTCCGCTTGATCGCCGAAGGAGTCCAGAATCACGCCGACGTAATAATCACCGACAGGCCAATCCTCCGGGATCTCCTGAGCGGCCAAATCCACCTCGACCTGCTCGTCCGGCGCCAGGCCGGAGACGTACTCCCGGCCGCCCTCCAACAACAGATCATCGGAGTCGATGACGTCGTCGGGCGATATCACAATATCGACGAAGAACTCACCGGCATAATCATCCCCCTGATTGCCGATGAGCAGGTACATATAGTCTCCAATCCTCTCGCCGGGCTGAGCAGCATAGGCCGGCCCGCTGAACGCATAGACAGTCAGATCGGGCAGAGAGACCTCCTCGACAACCAGAGAGAAAGTCGACAATTTGGACCATCCCCCCAGATTACCCGCGCCATCCACCGCCCGCACCCGCCAGCGATACCAGCCACAGTCAAGGGAAACCTCAACGGAGGTGCCCCCCAACGGGCCGATATCGACCGGCGTCGGGGTTGGTCCTATCGGCGTCTCGGTCTCGTGTACCTGCTCCTCCAGGCGGACGAAATAGCCCGCGACGCCCGACGGATCCTCCGTCTCACCCCACCGCAGAGTGACGGGGTTAGCGGAGTCAGATTCACAATCGATCTGCTCTTGCATACTCGGCGCCAGTAAAGCGGGGGGCGGCGGGCCGCTGGTATCCGCTCGCTGAATGAAGAAGAGGCGTTCCTCGGACCAAGCGCCCTCGTTGCCAGCGTTGTCGACAGCCCGCACGCGCCAGAGGTAAACCTCGCCGCAGGGCAGACTCGCTTGCCAGGCAGTATCATCCGTATACTGAAGAGGATAGACGTAAGGCTCCACCTCAAGCGCTTCGAGATAGACCTCATACCGCCAGATGCCGGAATGATCCGAGGCCACCCGCCAGCTCAACCTTGTCAGGAGTTCACCCGCACCGGCCTGACAAGCGAGGGTCTCGTCCATCGCGGGCGCGATCAAGGCCGGCGCGTCAGGCCCCACCAGATCGGGCGTCGGCGAGGAAGTGGGAGTCGCAGTCAGTGTAGGCGGCGTCGGCGATGGGGTCCTAGTGGGAGTCGCGGTCGGTGTGGAAGGCGTCGGCGTGTCGGTGGGGGTTGACGTCGGTGTAGGAGGCGTCGGTGTGAGAGGCGTCGG
>CAZANJ010000031.1:0-10647 GCA_964486415.1 uncultured Anaerolineales bacterium | reverse complement strand
GCGTGTCGGTGGGGGTTGACGTCGGTGTAGGAGGCGTCGGTGTGAGAGGCGTCGGAGTGGCTGTGCCGGTCGGCCTATCGGTAGGCGTCAGCGATGGGACGATGGTAGGAGTAGGCCCAGGCCGCAACCCAAAGTACCAGACGCCGACTGCCAGGAGCATAACGGGGATCAGCGCGATGAGGCCCTTTGTGAGCCACGCCGGAAGCGGCGCCCCAGAAGTGGGAGGGGGTTCAGTTGGGGGCGGCTCTTGAGGCGGCGCGGGCGGGCCCAACAGGATGCCCAAGTTATGGCGCGTGATCGCAGCGCCAGCTTCATCCCCCAGCCCCTCCCGGATGCGCAGTGCCTTGACCAGCGATTCGCGAGCCGCAGTTTTATCCCCCAGGCAAAGGGCGCGGGTGCCGAGCTGATGCATGGCCCAGCCCTCGGCGGCTCTATCTCCCAGCGCTCTGGCCGCCTGGAGTATCCACCGCAACACCTGGACCCAGGCGCCCCAGCGCTTGCCCAAGGCCAGCGCCCCCTCCACAGCCCGGCCCAGCCGCATGACATCGGCCCAACGTTCCGCCTCGACGCCCCACCTCAACACACTGATGATGGCCTCGGACTCAACCAGCAGGCTTTCCGCATCTCGCTCACCCTCCGCCCAAGCGGTGAAGTAGGTCAGCGCCCGATCCAGCCATGGTGTCAGGTCCCACTTGTCACGAAAGAGCGCCGCCAAATCACCCGTCAAGCTGTAGCTGGGACTATGCGTCTGCACGATGCCCCGCCGTTCAAGCGTTTGCAGCAAAGGAGTGACATTGGGGAGATTGACCATCTCGCCCAGGCGCTCGGCGCTGACGGGGGCATCGCCCAGCGCGGCCAGCATCATCAGCACCTGCTGCTCCTGCTCCGAAAGCGCGTTGAACATCTGGCCCGTGGCGGGTGCTCGTACCTGCCGGGCCGCCTCCGTGAGCGCAAGCCCCTCCTCGCGTGCTATAGCCGTGGTCTGAATAAGATGGAGCGGGTGACCTTCCAGCGCTTCGTGAATCGTCCGCGCATCCGCTTGCTCCTGCGGAGTCAGCGGGCGGCCCAGCTCCCGCTCGATCAGGGCCAAGGCATCGTCGAGCGGCAAGCCCTTCAACCCTATGGCGCGGCCTTCCCCCCAGAGCTTTCGCTCCGGTGAGGCCCAGAGGAAAACACAGGACGGCGCGGCGTCCAGCAGTGCCTCTATTTCATCCCGCGCCCAATCAACATCGTCCAGAATGATCAGCGCACGGATGGACTGCAGGGCGTGTCGAATCTCGGCATCGGTGGGCTTGAAGGCGGCATCGCTCTTGTAGAAAGCATCGAAGAGGGATTGGAGGAGATCATCCAGGGGCTCGCGGCGCGCCGAAAGATGAACGACGCCAGCGGGGAAATCACCAGCGGCCACGTTGTGGGCCAGGTAGCGCAGGAGGGAGGTTTTCCCCAGGCCGGCCTGACCGTGCAGCGCGACCGGCGTGTAGGAGCGCAGAGCAACGGAGGCGTTGCTGAGCTCTGCTTGCCGATTCAGCAAGCCAGCGAATGGGCGCGGGCGCAGGAAAACGGGGGTCGGGCGCGGGGTAGATCGGGGCTCTTGCCCCGGCATAGTGACGTTGACCACGCCGCCATGCACGTCGCCGATCTGGAGGATGTTGTTACCGATGGCGACCTGGCCGCTGACACCGCCCTCGATATGCACCGGCACCGGCTCGGCCGGCGATGTCGAAGCTTGAGCCGCTTCCCGCTCTGGGGGCCGTTGAGGTGGATGTTGGCCCAGTGACTCACCGCAGTTGGCACAAAAGCGCGCCCCCGTCGGATTCTCAAAGCCACACGTAGGACATCGCATGGGACCCTCCCTCCACTTGAGCTTCCGCCCATTTCCAAGGTGTACGAGGCCAATTCCCCCTCAACGAATCCCGCAAGTTTTTCCACTAAAAGCATTATAGTGTTCCAAGGGGCATTGTCAACTTGGGTTGTGGAGTTGCAAGTTGCAAGTTGCAAACGTAGTCATTCGCCGACTCGCTGACTCGCCGACTCGCTGACTCGCTGATACAATCGGATTCGATAAGCCCGATTGACCACCCTGTAGCAGATCGACCGAGATCTAACAGGAACGAATTGAAAGGAGACACAAAAATGCCACAAGAGATACTATCACAAGAGGACATCGAGAGGATCCATCAGACCAGCATGCGCGTGCTCGCCGAAGTCGGCGCGGAATTCCCCAGTGAGGCGGCCATTTCTGTTTTCAAAGATCACGGGGTCAAGGCCGATGGCTCGCGGGTCTATCTGAGCGAAGACCAAGTTTGGGATGCCCTGGAGAAAGCGCCCGCTCATTTCACACTCCACGCCCGCAACCCAGAGCGCAGCGTGACCGTGGGCGAAGGAGAGCCGGTTTTTGCGCCCGGATATGGCGCCCCGTTTCTGATCGACGCCGAGGGGCACAAATGCATGCCGACCGTGGAGGATTACCACACGCTGGCAAAGTTGGCCCACGCCCTGCCCAATCAAGATGTGAGCGGCCATCTCCTGGTGGAGCCCAGCGATGTATCCGCCGATGTCGCCCATCTCCACATGCTCTACGCCCATATGCTCCATTCCGACAAGCCCTTCATCGGCAGCGTGGAGGGGGAACGCGGCGCGAGCGACACGATGGAGATGGCACGTATTATCTTCGGCGATATGATGGACGACCACGCGGTGACACTGGGAGTGATCAGCAGCCTCAGCCCGCTGAGCTACAGCCCGGACATGATAGCAGCCCTGATGCGCTACGCCCATGAGGGTCAGGCGCTGATCCTGGCAAACCTGGCGATGGCCGGCGCCACCGGGCCGATCACGCTGGCCGGTCTGCTGGCGATGCAAAACGCCGAATTGCTGGCCGGGATTGTGTTGACTCAGTTGGTCAATCCGGGCACGCCCGTGATCTACGGCTCCACGTCGACCAACATCAATATGCAAAGCGGCGCCTTGACCATCGGCAGCCCGGAGTTAGCGCAGGTGACCGCCGCCCACATGCAGTTGGTGCGCTACTACGGACTTCCCGCCCGCAGCGGTGGCGCGCTGACGGACGCCCACTACCCCGACGCCCAGGCCAGCCTCGAGTCGATGATGGGCATGCTGACCGCCATCAATAGCGGGGCCGACTTCGTGCTCCACGCGGCCGGTATCCTGAGCTCCTACCTGGCCTTCTCCTACGAGAAGTTCGTGCTGGACGACGAGATATGTGACCGCGTGCGGCGATTTCACAATCCGCTCGTGGTCAACGCCGACACGCTGGCCTATGACGTGATCGACGCGGTAGGCCCCGGCGGCAACTACCTTGTAGAAGAGCACACTGTGGAGCGCTGTCGAAGCGAGTTCTGGCGCCCAACCGTCAGCGCACAGCAAGACCTGGAGGCCTGGATTCAGGCTGGAAGGCCGGACACCGTGGCGCTGGCCCAAAAGCGTTGGCAGAAGCTGGTGGCCGAACATCAAGACCCTCCCCTGGACGACGTGACAGCGCGACAACTACGGGCCTTTCTGGAAGAGCAGACATGACGCCGCTGTGCTTATGGCCCATCTCAAATGCAATTGCTCTTGGCATTCCACAGCAAGTGTGATATTATAGGCATGTATCCCCTCCCCGCTCAAGCTGGTCTTCGGCTGAGCTCACGCCGAAGCTCCCTCTGAGCGGTAGTCTGAGCAGTGACTCGAAAAGGAACTTATGGCTAACCCCTCAGCCGACGCTTTGAGCACCAACCACTACCCCATCCCCGCCCAAGAAGCTCGAATTGAGACCAGAGTAATCAACTCGCGCTTCATCGCTACCGCAGGCCCGGCTCTCAGCATCAGCGCGGCCAAAGACTTCATCTCCCGCATCCGAGACGAATTCAACGACGCGACCCACAACGTGCCCGCCTATCTGATCGGCCACGGCCATTCGGTCACAGCCCATTGCAGCGACGACGGCGAACCATCGGGGACGGCGGGGCCGCCGGCGCTGGCCGTCCTGAAGGGCAGCGGTCTGGGCGACGTGGTGGTCGTGGTGACTCGCTACTTTGGCGGCACCAAGTTGGGAACGGGGGGGCTGGTACGCGCCTACAGCGACGCAGTGCGCGAGGTGCTCGCGGCGCTGCCCCATGCGGTCAAAGTCCCCACCCACACCCTGCTGATCAAGATGCCCTACAGCGCCTTCGAGCCCATCCGACACATGGCGGCACATCATCAATGCCGAATACTGGACGAGACATTCGCCGCCGAGGTGACAATGACTGTCCAACTCCCACAGGATAAGTTTCCGGCATTTCAGAACGCGCTACGTGAGATATCCGCCGGCAAAATCGAGGCAGAGATAATCGAAAGCGACGCGGCCACGATTATGCCCCTAGCCGCACCGGCCTGAAGATCCGGTGCTGGGATCAGGCCCGCACCGTCTATTTACGACGGTGCCACGACGATATGCACGACAAGGCCATGAAAGCCTGTCAACTCACAGAGCAATTCATACCCGACAACCGCAAAGCATTTTCGGCTGTCAAAAAACCGTCCCACCTACCAGCTCGTTCAGGCGACGCCAAGCCCCCGGCGTCGCCTTTTTACGTCTGTGTTCTCCACAGGATCAAACCTCAAGCAGTGCTCACATCCTCGTCATCGCGGCGCCAGATACGCCGCGATTGTGCCTGGCGACGATGGCTTAGCTCCACAGGCTAGCGACCGAGTCGCTCAGTGCTTTCGCAAAAAGCTACCCTTAGCTCAAGGAGGTGAATAGCATGCCTGTCGAAGGTCCATTCATACTAGTCAATCCCGATCGCTGCTTGGGCTGCCACACCTGCGAACTGGCCTGTGCTGCGGCGCATACCGATGCGAAGAGCGTCATCGGCGCAGTACTGACCGGAGAGCGGTTACAGCCCCGCAACTACGTGCTCCAGGTGGATAGCGTCAAGCTCTCCACCCAATGCCGGCAATGTGAGGACGCGCCCTGCGTGCGCGTCTGCCCCACAGGAGCCACTTATCGCACCGAAACTTACACGGCGGTAAATGAGCGGCTCTGCATCGCTTGTCGGCTCTGCACAATGGTCTGCCCCTTCGGCGCGATCCGCATGGCGACCGCGGAAGTGGACGGGCGCCAGAAGCGAGCAGCCCTCAAGTGCGACCTCTGCATCGACCGACCCGCAGGGCCGGCCTGCGTGGAAGCATGTCCCACCGGCGCGCTCAGCCTGCGCTACCCGCGCGACGTCATCCAGCAAGCTACCAGAGACACCGCCCGGCAGTTCCTAGAGGCGTTGGAAAGTCAACAAGAACTGGTAAGTCCCTAGCAAAGGAGGTTTCTTCCCAATGGCCGAAAAACTGTATAGTGAGAAAGTCTTGAACAGGAGCATCGATCCTGCCACACAAGAGATGCTGGCTCAAGCCGAGGCCCAGGGCTTCGAGACCGCCTGGGATCGCTACGAGGCAATGCTGCCCCAATGCGGCTTTGGCGAGCTGGGCGTCTGTTGCCGCAACTGTAACATGGGCCCCTGCCGCATCAGCCCCTTCGAGGAGGAAGGGCCCAAACGTGGAATTTGTGGGGCGACCGCCGACATCATCGTCGCCCGCAACCTGATCCGCATGATCGCAGCCGGAGCCGCCGCCCACTCCGACCACGGGCGCGACATCGCCCACACCCTGCTCTTGACCGCCGAAGGCAAGGGGGGCGGCTACGAGATCAAGGACGAAGCCAAACTCAAGGCCCTGGCGGCCGAGTACGACATCGAGACCGAGGAGCGCAGCAAGGAAGAGATTGCGCTCGATCTGGCCCAGGCCGTCTACGACGAGTTCGGCAAGCAAGAAGGCCCCATCCAGTTCACCCGCCGTGCGCCGGATAAGCGCGTCGCTCTATGGCAATCGCTGGGCATCGATCCGCGCGGTGTGGACCGTGAGATTGTGGAGATTATGCACCGCACCCACATCGGCGTGGACAATGACCCGGTCAACTTGATTTTACAGGGGCTCAGGGCCTCCGTCGCCGACGGCTGGGGCGGCTCGATGATCGCCACCGAGCTCTCCGACGTGCTTTTCGGCACGCCCACCCCCGTCCGCTCAGAGTCAAATCTGGGCGTGCTCAAACATGATCATGTCAACATCGTCGTCCACGGCCACGAGCCGACCCTCTCGGAGATGATAGTAGCCGCGGCCGCAGCTCCAGAGATGTCGGCGCTGGCCGAGAAGCACGGGGCCAAAGGCGTCAACGTGGTCGGGATGTGCTGCACCGGCAACGAGGTGCTGATGCGCCACGGCATCCCCATCGCCGGTAACTTCTTGCAGCAAGAGCTGGCCGTGATCACCGGCGCGGTCGAGGCCATCATCGTGGACGTGCAGTGCATCATGCCCGCGCTGGGCGCTTTGACCGGCTGCTTCCATACCAAGTTCATCTCCACCTCGCCCAAGGCCAAATTCCCCGGTGCCACGCACATCGAATTCCACGAGGAGGAGGCTTACGACATCGCCCAGGAGATCGTGAAGGCGGCGGTGGATAACTACCGCTTCCGCAAGAAGGAGCAAATCCACATCCCCGAAGAGAAGATGGAGTGCATGGCGGGCTTCAGCGTGGAGGCCATCGTGGGGGCGCTGGGCGGCACGCTAGACCCACTCCTGGACGCCATCAAGGGCGGAGCGGTCAGGGGCATCGCGGGCGTGGTCGGCTGCAACAACGTCAAGGTGCAGCACGATTACGGCCACGTCAACATCCTCAAGGAACTGATCAAAGAGGATGTACTGGTGGTGACCACGGGCTGCAACGCCATCGCCGCGGCCAAGGCCGGGCTGCTGTTGCCAGAGGCGGCCGAGATGGCGGGCGAAGGGCTCAAGGGCGTCTGCCAGGCGCTGGGCATCCCGCCGGTGCTCCATATGGGCTCCTGCGTCGATATCAGCCGCATCCTGGTGGCCTGCGCCGCCATCGCCAACGCGCTGGGAGTGGACATCAGCGATCTGCCAGCGGCGGGCGCCGCGCCGGAGTGGATGAGCGAGAAAGCGGTCAGCATCGGCGCTTACGTCGTCTCCAGCGGCATCTTCACCGTGTTGGGCACCGTCCCGCAGATACTGGGCGGCCCGGCGGTGACGGAGCTACTGACCGAGGGGGCCAACGACGTCGTCGGGGCCGCCTTCGCCGTAGAACTGGACCCCTTCAAAGCCGCACAGCTCATGGTCGATCACATCGACGAAAAGCGGGCGGCGCTGGGGATATAAGCCCTAATGTGCAACGCACTTAAAAAGTGCGTTGCACATTAGTTGAGAGGACACTGGAGGTAACTATGCCACTCATCGAGCAACCCAGTCCCCCGGCGGGAGGCGCACTCCTGGCAAGGCTACACGCCATCAAGGCCGAGCACGGCTACCTGCCAGAGGAGGAACTGCGCCGCGCGGCCGAGGAGCTAGAGGCACCGCTGAGCCAACTGGTCAGCGCCGCCAGCTTCTACGCCTCCTTCAGCCTCGAGCCCCAGGGCCGCTACACCATCCAGGTCTGCCACGGGACCGCGTGCTACATCCGGGGCGGCGCACAACTGCTGAGCGAACTCGAGTCCACCTTGGAGATCGAGGCCGGCGGGACCACGGCTGATCGGCTCTTCACGCTTGAGACCGTCTACTGTCTCGGCTCCTGCAGCATGGCGCCCGTGATCCGCGTGGACTATGGCACCCATGGTGGTCACACCTATGGCCGCCTCAAGGTGGACCAAATCCCGCGCATCCTGGAGAAATATCAAAAACAGGAACAGGAGCCAGAGACATGAAAGTGCAAACTCGCTCCGATCTGGATGAACTGCGCATCGAAGGGCTGGCCCGGCTCCACCCATCCCAACCGAGGATCAATGTAGGGATGTCGACCTGTGGGCTGGCGGCGGGAGCGGCCGAGGTTTACGAGGCGCTGCGAGAGGCGGCTGCAGAACACGAACTCGATATTATGCTCGTCGCCGTGGGCTGCCTGGGCTACTGCGAGCAGGAACCGCTGGTGGATGTGAACCTGCCGGAGCAAGGGCGCGTCCTCCATACCCGCGTGACGCCGGAGCGTGGCCGCGAGCTCATCGCGGCGCTGGCGAAGGGCCAACTGCCGGTCGAGGGCGCCCTGGCCCAGATACCGCTCCCTGGATTGGTTCAATCTCAGAAATTGAACCAATCTACCCTCCCGCCCCTCGACGAGATTCCCTTCTACGCCCACCAGCACAAGATCATCCTGCGCAACAGCGGGCTGATCGACCCCGCACAGATCAAGGAGTACATCGCGCGAGGTGGCTACCAGGCGCTGGCCCATGCCCTGCTGGAGCTGGAGCCACCGGCAGTGGTGGAGGAGATCGAACATTCCGGGCTGCGCGGGCGCGGTGGGGGCGGCTTCCCCACCGGAAGGAAATGGCGCATATGCCGCGAGGCCACGGGCGAGCCCAAGTACATCATCTGCAACGGCGACGAGGGCGACCCCGGCGCATATATGGATCGCACGGTGCTGGAGGGCGACCCGCACAGCGTCATCGAGGGCATGATCATCGGCGCCTACGCCATCGGGGCGCACGAGGGCTACATGTACGTGCGCGACGAGTACCCGCTGGCCGTCGAGCGCGTCACGCACGCCGCAGCCCAGGCCGAGGAACTGGGCCTGCTCGGCGCCGACATCCTCGGCTACGGCTTCGACTTCAAGCTCCACATCGTGCGCGGCGCTGGCGCGTTTGTCTGCGGCGAGGAAACAGCCCTGATCGCCTCCATCGAGGGCGGGCTGGGCGAGCCCCATCCCAAACCGCCCTACCCCGCCACTCACGGGCTATGGGGGCAACCGACCCTGATCAACAACGTGAAGACTTGGGCCTCGGCCTCGGCCATCCTGGAACGCGGCGCCGACTGGTACGCCGACATAGGGACCGAGGGCAACACCGGCACGGTTGTCTTCTCCCTGGTGGGCAAGGTGGCCAACACGGGCCTGGTGGAAATCCCGCTGGGCCTGACGATAGGCGAGCTAATCGAGGAAATCGGCGGGGGCGGGCTGGACGGTCGCGAGGGAAAGGCGGTGCAGACTGGAGGCCCTTCCGGCGGATGTTTACCCCGCTCCCTCTACGATCTACCCATCACCTACGAGAACATGGCCAAGGCCGGTTCCATAATGGGCTCCGGCGGGATGGTGGTGCTGGATGAGGAGACCTGCATGGTCGATGTGGCCCGCTATTTCCTGAACTTCACGATGGATGAATCCTGCGGCAAATGCACGCCCTGCCGCGAGGGCACGCGCTATATGCACCAGATACTGACCCACATCGTCGAGGGCGAAGGGACGCCGGAGGAACTGGATTTACTGGAGGAAATAGCAAACTGGGTCAAGGCCGCTTCGCTTTGCGGGCTGGGCCAGACCGCGCCCAATCCCGTGCTCTCCACCTTGCGCTACTTCCGCGACGAATATGAAGCCCATGTGAACGAGAAAAGTTGCCCGGCCGGCGTCTGCCCCGCGCTGATCAGCTTCTTCATCGTGACCGACAAGTGTACCGGATGCGGGATCTGCAAGCGCAAGTGTCCTGCGGGAGCCATCAGCGGCGAGAGGAAGGAACCACACGTCATCGACGCGGAACTGTGCACCCGCTGCCGCACATGCTACGAGATATGCCCCGTGGGGGCAGTCGAGATCGCGAGGTGAAAGAATGGTCAATCTAACCGTGAACGGACAAGGTGTGACCGTGCCGGATGATGCGAGCGTTTTGCATGCGGTGCGCGCCGCCGGGGTGGAATTGCCGACGCTCTGTCATCACGACGGGCTGGCTCCCTACGGCGCGTGTCGGCTCTGTATGGTGATGATAAGCAAACCAAACGGTAAGGGCAACCCTGGTGGTCATCCTCCCAAACAGGGCGGGCACAAGGCCCGCCCCTACGAGCTCGTCGCCTCCTGCGTCCATCCCGTGGAGGAAGGGCTGGCGGTGGAGACGGAGGCGGAGGAGGCCGTGGCCGCCCGCCGGATGGCGCTGGAGTTCCTGCTGAGCCGCTGCCCGAGCTCCGTATCCGCCGACCGGTCGGTGGACGTGATCCGCGATTTGGCGGCCCAGGAGGGCGTCCTCGAGTCGCGCTTCGGCGAGTTGCCGCCGGAGCACAAGCCCGCCAATGAGCTATGCGTGCTCTGTGGGTTGTGCGTGCGCGTCTGCCGCGAGGCCATCGGGGCCAACGCCATCAGCTTCATCGGGCGGGGGATGGAGCGCAGGGTGGGAACCCCCTTCGAGGTGCAATCCGAGGCATGCATCGGCTGTGGCGCTTGCGCCGAAATCTGCCCCACCGGCGCGATAAAGATGGAGGATCGCGGCGATGGAAAGCGCATCCTGCACACCTGGAACACGACGGTGGAACTACACGCTTGCCCCGTGTGTGGACGCCACTTCGCGCCCCAACCGACGGAATTTCTAACCGAGATGTTCCCCGAAGTGGAGGATGTCTGGGGCCTCTGTCCGGAATGTCTACGGCGCCGCACCGCCCGCCAGTGGATAGAGTAGGGGCAACCCTTGCAGTTGCCCCTTTGTGGCTTGCCCCCCGCGAAATCCTAGCCCCCGATATTTCAAGCGCCTGTTCTCCCTGATATTAGGTGGTATAATTATACCAATTGGTATTAATACCATTAGGTATCAGGGAGGGGTTATGTTTCTACGAGCGCATGAAATCCAGTTGTTCACTGAT
>CAZANJ010000030.1:0-14293 GCA_964486415.1 uncultured Anaerolineales bacterium | reverse complement strand
TGGGGTTGATGGACTCACCCAATGCCACAGAACGCCTCTGGCGGCCTCTGGAGGGTCTTGGAATCGCTTCGAATCCCCGTTTTGACTCCAAATTGCCATCTCTATCCTTTGTGGTATAATTGTCGCTTGAGGCTAGTGACAAACGTTACATGACCTCGGAAAAATCTTATGGATAAACCGTCTCTCCCAAACTTCATCACAGGGGAGCACCATACAGATCCCATTAAATCCCCTCATTCAAGCTCCATTCTGCTGCGCTTCGTGGCCTGGCTTTTCGTCACGGTCTGGCGCACGGGGGTGGATTGGCGTACCAAACGCCCTCTCCTAACCCGCACTACGGCCCACCTGAGCATCATCGCCCTGGCATTGGTAGCCATCCTGTTTAGCGGTATGGGCATTCCTGCGCCACAGGCAGCCGTGGGGGGAGCGCTCAACAAAGAACTGGGGCTCTCCACCAAGACGGGCATTTCCGAAGTAGAGACTACTCCCACCCCCACACCATTTGTCATCACCCGCCGCACCCATCCCTCTGACGCCGACACTATTACCCGCAAGACCATTCCTCATACCACCTTCCCAGAGCGCCCTCGCTCCAAGGTTATCACCTACACGGTCCAAACCGGCGACAACATCTTCAACATCGCTGCTCAATTCAGCCTGGCCCCAGAGACTATCGTCTGGAGTAACCGCGAGGCTATAAAGGACGCTCCCTGGCTCTTACAGCCTGGATTGACGCTCTATATCTTGCCGGTGGACGGCATCTATCACACTGTTCGGGCCGGCGAGACGGTGGGAGGCATCACGGAGGAATATGATGTCAACCCCGAGGTCGTCTATAACGAGTGGAATGATCTTGAGGAGGATGAACAGCTACGCGAAGGACAACTGCTGGTCATCCCGGGCGGTGAGAGCGAAGAGGTGGCCTGGAAGCCGCCAGAGCCCGAATACTCCACCACCGGAGCGGCCCAGTACAGTTATGGCGTGTGCAGCGGGACATCATTCTCCGGGCCTGGCGCCAATGGATGGTTTATCCTACCCACAGGCAGCTCCCGCGTCTCCGGTTGGTATTTCCACGACCCGCGTAACCCCACGCACATCGGCCTGGATTACGGCTGTAACCTTGGCGACCCCATATACGCCTCCGAAAATGGTGTAGTGACCATCTCGGGATGGAACGGCGGATATGGCAATATGGTCGAAGTGAGCCACGGCAACGGGTTCACTACCCGCTACGGCCATTTCAGCCAATTGACCGCCGGATGTGGTCAGCCGGTCTACCAAGGCGATCTGCTCGGCTACTGCGGCAGCACCGGATGGTCCACCGGGCCCCACCTCCACTTCGAGATACGCTACAACGGCGTGCCACAAAACCCGCAGTCTTACCTGCCATAGCCGACGCGCTAGCAGGCCGGAGACATATGCGAGATTCCCTCTACCGCTGGATCGAGAAGAACATCCCCCGTGCCCTCGCATGGCTGGCAGTCACAGCCTATCAATTGACCGGTGACTGGCGTGGCTGGCGTCCACTGCTCACCCGCACCAGCGCTCACTTGGCCGTCATCACAGTGACTATCGCGGCCCTTGCGCTGAGCCAGATCGACTGGCCAGCACAGGCTGCTTCCACTCTGTCGGCGCCCGCGCTTTCCGCCTCCATCAAAAGCAGCGAGGAAAAAAGCGATGATACCGAGTCATCGACCGCAAACACACTGGTCAAACTCGGCGGGCACGCAGTATCCCAATCTGACAGGCATCAAAACACTTCCCCAATCGTTCGCCTCGCCCAGCCCCACACGATTATCCCCGACCGCCCACGCTTGGGCGTCATCACCTACACCGTCCAGACCGGTGACACGGTCGAAAGTATCGCGGCCCAATTCGGACTAGATCCGACCACGATTATGTGGTCGAACTCCGAGATTGAAGACGCCCCAGACCTACTACGAATCGGCCAAGATGTCACTATCCTGCCCATCGATGGCGTTTACCACACCATCGGCGTAAGCGATACGCTGACCTCCATCGCCGAGGAATATAAAGTGGAATCCGAGGTGATAACGCGCTGCGAGTACAATCATCTGGAGGGGCCAGAATATGCCATCGCAGTAGGAGATAACCTCATCGTCCCCGGCGGCGAGAAGCCCTACGAGCCCAAAGTAGTCACGACTTACGCGGGTACGGTGCCGGAGGGAGCGCGAGGCACGGGCGGCTTCCAATGGCCCGTTTTGGGCATCATCACCCAGGGATATTGGTACGGTCACCGCGCGATCGATGTCGGAGCTCCTACAGGCAGTGCGCTGCTAGCCTCCGACGGGGGATTCGTCAGTTTCGCCGGATGGACCGATGTGGGGTACGGCTATCTGGTAGTGATCGACCACGCCAACGGCTACGCCACCTATTACGCCCACTTGAGCAACATCTACGTCTTCGACGGCCAAGCGGTGGAAAGAGGGCAAGTGATCGGGGCGGTAGGCAGCACCGGTTGGTCAACAGGCCCTCATCTCCACTTTGAAATCCGCTACAACGGCACACAGCAAAATCCTCTAGCCTACTTGCGGTAATGCCAGTGCCGCAACTTACTTGGCGTACTCCTCCGCTCGCACCTCACGAATCACCGTCACTTTAATCTGGCCGGGATACTCCATACTGCCCTCCAGCTCGCCCGCGATATTCTTGGAGAGCTGGATCGCCGCCAGGTCGTCGATTCTCTCCGGCTTGACGATGACGCGGATCTCGCGCCCCGCCTGGATAGCATAGGTCTCATCGACCCCATCGAAGGCGTTCGCGATCTTCTCCATCTTGCGAATGCGCTTGAGGTAAAACTCCAGGCTCTCCCGACGGGCGCCAGGACGGGCACCAGAGATGGCGTCCGCGGCTTCGACGATGACGGCCTCGACGGAGTTCTGCTTCACATCATGATGATGGGCCTCGACGCAATGCACGACCTCCTCCGGGATATTATAGCGCCGGCAGATTTCAGCCCCGATGTGGACGTGCGTGCCCTCCGTCTCGAAGTCCACCGCCTTGCCGATATCATGTAGCAACCCGCCCGCGCGAGCGACATCAGCATCAGCCCCCAGCTCCTCCGCGATCATCCCCGCCAGCTTGGCCGTCTCAATGGAATGAGTGTACTGATTTTGACCATAGCTGGTACGGAACTTGAGCCGCCCGATCAACTCGATGATCTCGGATGGGAAGCCATGAACACCGACCTCATACACAGCCTGCTCACCTTCCTCGCGGATGATGTGCTCAATCTCTTTCCGGCTATCCTCGATGATCTTCTCGATACTGGCCGGATGGATGCGTCCATCGATCACCAGCCGCTCCATGGCTCGGCGGGCAACCTCGCGCCGCACCGGATTGAAGCACGAGATGGTGACCGCTTCCGGTGTATCATCCACGGTCACGTCCACGCCAGCGGCCTTCTCGAAGGCCCGGATGTTACGCCCGCCGCGCCCGATAATCCGTCCCTTCATATCATCGGAAGGAAGGGACACTGTGGAAACGGTCACGTCGGCCACGTGCTCGCTCGCCATGCGCTGGATCGCAGTGGTGATGATTTCACGGGCACATTTGTCGGCTTCCTCCTGAATCTCAGCCTCCACCTGTCGGATGACGCGCGCCATATCCTGGCGCGATTCCTTTTTGACGATCTCCAAGAGCTCTTCCTTGGCCTCGTCGCTGCTCAGGTTAGAGACCCGTTCCAGCATATCGCGGCGCTCTTGCTCCATGCGGTTGAGTTGATTGCGCTGCTTATCCAAAGCACTTTGACGCTTGCTCAGCGAGCGCTCATGCCGATCTAAGCGCCCCTGGCGTTGATCCAGCTTCTCGCGCCGCTCTTGCAACCGTTCTTCCTCCCGACGCAAGCCAGAGCGTCTTCTCTCCAACTCTCGCTCTGCTTCGTCTCGCTTCTTGAGCATTCTATCCTTGGCCGTGAGCACGATCTCTTGGGCCTCTTTATCCGCCCTGTCCACCAATTCCCTGGCCTCTTGTTCCTGATCCTCAAGTTTGGACCGCACCACATAAGCTCGGATCAAAAAGCCTAGCCCGACACCTCCGGCCAATGCCACTATGGCCGCTACTGCTGCTATCAAGATAAGTAACTGTCGATTGATCATTGTTACTTTAACCTCACTTTCAATACCACATAACTATGCCGGCTACAAAAAGCAGGCATAGGATTCCCATTATGGTTGATCATCTTCGTAAACTTCATCCAATTTCTGTTTTACCAAAGTTCTCACAAGCCCATAGGAAAATCCGCGACGCTTCAAATATCCTTGTAGCTTGCGGCGAAAATCCTGGGGCTGGTGATGAGACAATTTGCGAGCGCCGGCATCTGCGGCCTTTTGAGCCGCCGCTTCCTCGTCGAAGCTCGCCAACGCCTCGTCTATTACAATATCGCTGACCCCTTTTTGCCACAGTTCATGACGCAGTGCATACGCCCCACGTGGGTTGAAACTTTTACGGTTATCCACCCAGTAACGAGCGAACTCCTCATCATCCAGCAAGCCAGATTTTTCCAGCCGCTCGACCACAATCTCAATCGCGCGTTCTGGCACATCTTTTTTACGCAGATTGCGGCGCACCTCGGCCTTACTGCGCGGCCGGTACGACAAAAAGTTGAGCGCACGCTCGTAAGCTTGCTCAATTTCGTCCTTCCACCGCAACTGCGCGATCTCATCATCGCCCAGCTTCTGACCCACCTGCAAACGCGCTGCCTCAATGGCGGCCAACCCAAAGGCAAACTCTTCGTCGATGTAGACGTTGACGCGATTCTTGTTCCTTTTCTGAAATCGCAGAGCCGTGATCTTCCCCGCCATAATGCCCCTTCAAAAGATAAAGCCGTGGCTTTTCAAGCCACGGCTTTCATTAGCACGCTTGCGCAAGCGTTGATCTCACAAAAACAACGTCAAGAACCGACTCGCCTCTCCAGAAGCGAGTCCACTTCCTTCTCAAATGCCATCACGAACAACAAGCTGAATGGAGGCCAAGCCAATACCTCTAGCCTTCAGAGATCAGCGATTTCGCGATGATCTATCCTCTGATACCTGTCATAAGCATCACCGGCGCACTGTTATCATCTCAAACATAGACTGAACACTTCCAAAACTGTCATCACAGACTGGGCATCTGCGTTATCACCCACTAGGCGTACTTCTGGAAATTGCCATTGGATACACTGGAAACGTCAAATCGCTCATATTCGCCAGGTATCCCCTCAACTTGCTGAGGTGCTCGACTTCCGACCACAAGAAACTCCAAACCCAATAGACAATCCACGCCCTCCTCCAGAAACTCTTAAAGATTAAAAATAAGCCTAGTTGTTCAGCACGCATCAAAAATTATTCTTCTTGGACAGGTAACAAAAGTGATCTACATCAGAAAAGGACCAACTCTCGTTATCCACCGCTTTCAGCGGCGGTATTTAGTGAGATCAAACCGTGGCTACTCTATATCGTTTTGTATCTACTCAGCTTGCTACAATCGGATTATGCCCCGAAGTCTTTTGAAAATTACTGAGCACTCGCTACCACATAGCGCATTTCACTCAAAAATCGGGAGTACAGAATGGCTGAGCAGTAAGATTCGCAGAAAGATTATTCCTCTTCTTGATTATCCGAATCAGATTGATCATCTGCTGTTTCCTCTGTTGCGCCAGAGGAAGCCATCGTCCCCTCTTCAATCATCTTCTCTTGGACGGCGGCTTTTACGCTCTCGAAGATAGCAGGGTCCTCACGCAAAGCATCCTTGGTGTTCTCACGACCTTGGGCCAAGTAATCATCGGTGTCATAGTAATAGTAGGAGCCCCGTTTTTCCATCACACCCAGGTCTATCGCCACGTCCAATAAATCTCCGGCTTTACTTATACCCTCATCATACATGAGGTCAAATTCCGCCAACCTGAAAGGTGGCGCGACTTTGTTCTTCGTCACGCGCACGCGCGTGCGGTTACCGATCAGTTCTCCTTTGTCCTTGATCGAACTGATGCGCCGAATGTCTAACCGCACCGAGGCATAAAACTTCAGCGCCCGCCCACCGGAAGTAGTTTCAGGACTTCCAAACATCACCCCGATCTTTTCACGTAGCTGGTTGGTAAAGACCAATGATGTGTTCGATTGTTTAATCGCCCCGCTCAACTTGCGCAAAGCCTGGCTCATCAAACGAGCTTGGAGACCAGGATGGGAATCGCCCATCTCTCCCTCAATCTCAGCCCGAGGCACCAAGGCAGCCACCGAATCCACGACGATGATGTCAACCGCGCCGGAACGTATCAGTGTCTCGGCGATCTCCAATGCCTGCTCCCCGGTATCCGGCTGGGAGATCAGCAGGTCATCCACGTTCACGCCACATTTGCGAGCATAGGCCGGGTCAAGTGCATGCTCCATATCGACGTAGGCAGCAACGCCGCCCCGCTTCTGCGCCTCGGCCACCACGTGCAAGGCCAACGTGGTCTTGCCCGCACCATCGGGGCCGTATATCTCGGCGACGCGGCCTCGAGGGATCCCGCCCACGCCCAAAGCTCGATCAAGGGCTAGAGACCCGGTTGGAATCACTTCGACATCCAGATGGCTCACTTCTCCCATGCGCATTACGGCCCCTTCCCCAAAACGTTTGGTCAAATTCGCCAATGCTCTACTTAACGCTTGTTCTTTTCCTTTTTCAACCATCTCACACCCATTTTCAACGATAAGTTAGGCACTCTCAAGAAATTCTCGCGCCTAACACTTTTCCTCAAATGTGGTATAAAGTGTACACCAAATAAGATAAAAAAGCAAATAAGGCTTGACCGCTACTTCACAGTGTGATAAAGTGATGATTATATGATGTATGCAAGAAAAGCCCGCCCAGACGACAAATCTGCCATTGAGACACTCGCCCAGAAAGCACGCCGCAAGTTTCCGCAGTTATGGCCATGGGAGAAATACCTGGGCCGCGATCCCTTTATCGTGATCGAGCATAAGAACCACATTCTGGGATCGCTACTCGCCTGGCCTGATGGATCACCTGTGGCGTGGGTAAAGCTGGCCACCTTGGATGATAATTTGAGGCTGGAAAAATGGCTCCATCTGACATTGCCGCCCGTTATAGACGCACTGCGTCTTCACGGAACACGGGCGCTGGCCTGGATGGATTATCGCGACTGGCTCGGAATGCACCTGAGTTCATACGGATTTTTCCAATTGACCGAGGTCGTGACGCTGTCCAAACGTGACCGCAACATGCCCCAGGTGAGCAATCCTGAGATAAGCCTGCGCATACCATCGAAAACTGATGATTCAGAGATTGCGGCCATAAATCGAGCCGCCTTCAGCCCCCATTGGTGGCACAGTGAAAAGACTGTGCGCCACAGAATCGCCTCGGCGCCCTATTTTATCATCGCCGAGGTGCAAAATTGCGTGGCAGGCTATGTCGAGGGGAAGATCAACCCTCCCAAAGCTCATCTCAACCGCATCGCCGTGCACCCAACATATCAAAAACGCGGCATCGGCGCCAAGCTGCTGAGCGAGGCCCTACGCGCCTTCTGGCGTAACGGGGTTGAAGAAGTAACGCTAAACACACAGCACGACAATCACCCCGCGCGACGCCTTTACCACCGCTTCGGATTCGAACCGACGGGCGAGTCTGTGCTGGCCTGGGAGCTTCCGCTGCGATCCAAATAAAAGGCCCGGCTAATAGCCGGGCCTTCTGGCTTCTCATTGATGGTCCTTCCCCCCTAACCCCAGCCCTCTCCCCGTTGGGGAGAGGGAGTCTTGTTCCTTCCCCCTAACCCCAGGCCTCGTTCCCTCTTCCTGCGAGGGAGAGAGTTAGGGTGAGGGTGAGGGTAAGGGTTGAACCTAAAACCTCACTCAAGCTGCCACGTGACGATCAACTCCCGGTCGAAAACGTGCTCGAATAGGTCCCCTTTCTTCAAGGCGTACTCCCGCTCTGGTATGGGATACATACACACATCACAGCACAAAGCTATCTGCTTCGACGAAATCTCACACGAGAGATCATCAACAACGCTACGGTGGGTACGATCCAGACCATCGGCCACACGAAGGAGCGCGGTCAGGATGGTCACGACATACTGATCCTCTGGCGAGAGCGCGGCGAAGTGATCGTGCTTCTCCTTCGGAAGCGCGCGACGATGGTAACGCGCGATGGAGCCAACGATGAGACGTTCACGCTCGTCGAAGGGCAAATCCGGCGCGTCGAGGATGAAGCGCAAGGAGGTCTTGTGATGTCCCTTCTGTCCCTCGATCAAGCCGATGTCGTGCAGCAGCGCGCCACATCGCAGCCAGAAGCGCTCCTCCGCACCGAGACGGTGGAGCGCCCACATTTCATCGAACAGCCGCAATGCTAGATGGGTCACCTGATGGGTGTGATCCTCCTCATAGTCGCAGCTTTCGGCCAGACGCAATACAGCCTCGACTTGTTGCTCTTTCCCTTCCATATCATCACTGTCCTGCGCCGGTGTGTTCCAGGTCTCCGGTGCCTCCATCACTTCGTCCAAGGGATAGCCTTGGATCATCATCTGGGCGAAGGCCTCCGGCAGTCCCTGCTCGCGGATCGCAGAGACGGCACGCTCCACGTCATAGGCCAGCCGATAGTGCTGCACTTGAACAAGGCCCGGCTCAACCTGCAAGATGGCGTAGCAAGCGCGTGGGTCGCCATCGTCGGGGCGGCCCACGCTGCCAGAGTTGATGAAGTACACGCCATCCACTCGACGCGCGAAAGCCTGATGCGAATGTCCACAGAGGATCAAATCCACATCGACGAGCCCGGCCAATTCGCGCAGCCTCTCCTCCGGCGTATCCGGCTCAAGGTGTTCTGCATTAGAAACGGGGCTGCCGTGCGTCAGCAAAATGGAATGACCCTCCAGATGGAGCTTTCTCTCCAAGGGAAGCGAGCGGAGATAGCGACGGCTTTTCTTGGACAGGTTATGATAGGTCCACTGAAAGGCGAAGAATTTCTCCAGGCGCTTTTTCCTGCGCCACTTCTTTCGCTTCTTCTTCCGCTTGATTTTGAGCACCTTGAGGTCATAGTTGCCCACGATGCTTACCGCATCCTCGGCCCTCAAGCGCTTGACCACCTGGTTCGGGAATGCTCCGTAACCAACGAAATCGCCCACGTTCCAGAGCGCGTCGACCTCTTGTTGACGGGCATGATCGAGCACAGCCTCCAGCGCCGGCAGATTGGCGTGCACGTCTCCGACCAAGGCGACCTTCATAGCCTACTCCTCGCTGTGCCAAACTCCGCGATGCTCGATCAGCCACAACTGCGAGTTGATCCGCGACTCATCATCCTTGGGTTCCACCCATTCATAACTGCCATCGGGCAGCATGCGACGGGCCTTCACGTTATCATTCAAGTGGATTTTAAGGATCTGATCGCGCAGCGCGGCCCTCAAGCTCGGATCTTCCACAGGGAACAGAGTCTCGACGCGGCGGTAGAGATTGCGCGGCATCAGATCGGCGCTGCCGGTCAGGATCTCCTCGTCACCGCCGTTGTGGAAGTAGTAGATGCGGGCGTGTTCCAGGAAGCGCCCGACGATGGACGTCACCTCGATGTTCTCACTGACACCCGGCACGCCCGGACGCAGACAACAGATACCACGTGGCTGCAAATCAACTTTTACTCCCGCCTGCGAGGCGCGGTAAAGGGCCTCGATGCAGTACTTATCCACCAGCGAGTTCATCTTGAGCGCTATGTAGCCATCACCGTTCTTCTCGTGTTGCTCAATCTCGCGCTCTATGCGGGCCACGATCTGTTCCTGCATCTTTCCCGGCGCCACCAGCAGCTTGCGATATTCATCTTTCTGAGAGTAACCGGTGAGCGCATTGAAAAGATCGGAGAGGTCGGCGCCGATGTCGGGATCGCAGGTGAAGTAACCCAGGTCGGCGTAGAGACGGGCGGTCACATCGTTATAATTCCCCGTCGCCATGTGGACGTAGCGCCGGATGCCATCCCGCTCGTGTCGCACCACCAGGCAAATTTTTGCGTGCGTCTTCAGGCCCACCAGCCCATAGACCACGTGCACCCCGGCTTCCTCCAGTGATCTTGCCCAGACGATATTGTTCTCCTCGTCGAAACGGGCCTTCAGCTCTACCAGGACGGCCACCTGCTTCCCGTTCTCGCGAGCGTCCATCAAGGCCGCCACGATGGGTGAATTCGGCCCAACGCGATAAAGCGTCTGCTTGATCGCCAGCACCTCTGGATCCCGCGCGGCCTTGCGGACGAACTCCACCACCGGGTCGAAGCTGTCGTAAGGGTGATAGACCAGGATGTTGTGACGACGGATGACGGAGAAGATATTCTCCTCGGTCGATAGCGGCGGCGGTACTGAGGGCTGGAAGGGCTTATCCTTCAAATCGGGGCGGTTGACGTCCATCAGCTCCATCACGTTAGCCAGACCGAGAGGCCCATCTACTGTGTAGACCTGGTAGGGCGCAAGGCCGAGGTTGTTGATCAGAACATCGCGTATCTGCTCCGGCATAGTCTTGTCGACCTCCAGCCGCACCACCGAGCCGAAATCGCGCTGTCGAACGCTCTCCTCGATGGCGATCAACAAATCAGAGGCCTCATCCTCCTCAATCTCCGGGTCGGCGTCGCGGGTGACGCGGAATGGGTAAGCCGCTTCGATCTCGACACCGGGGAAGAGCATATCCAGGTTAGCGCTTACTACCTCCTCCAGCCAGACGAAGTTATTGGACATCGCCTGCGCCAATCCCAGGCTCTGGTACTCATCGGCGGTTTCCTCACTGGGAATGTGCAACAGACGGGGGAAGGTAGTGGGCACTTTCAAGCGTGCGAAGCGCTGACCGTGCAGCGGGTCGTTGATCACCACGGCCAAGTTCATACTGAGGTTCGATATATGGGGAAATGGATGGCCTGGATCGAAGGCCAGCGGCGTGAGGGCGGGGAAGACCTCATCCCTGAAGTAGCTGCGCATAAGGCTGCGCTGCTTGCGCTTAAGGTCATCGTAGCTGAGCACTCTAATACCCGCCTTGTGGAGCTTCGGCAACAGATCATCATGCCAACACTCATACTGCTGGGCCAGTTGTGGCAGCAACTGCCGACGGATGGCAGCCAGTTGTTCAGCCGGCGTCATGCCATCGGGCGGCGCTTTCAGGACACCGGCTGCCAACTGTCGACGCAAGCCAGAGACACGCACCATAAAGAACTCGTCCAGATTACTGGCGACGATGGCCAGAAACTTGATCCGCTCCAGCAGGGGATGGCTGGTGTCGAGCGCCTCCTCCAACACCCGCTGATTGAACTTAATCCAACTCAACTCGCGATTGACGTAAAGGCTGGGATCTTCCAAGTCAATGGGGTCCTTTTTCTTCTTTTTCTTCTTTCCCATAAGCGCCCCTTACTTCAACTCTCCACCATATATTTTCGGCACGAGGTTCTGTTCGCTCATGGGGGGACGCACGTAGCCGGTATCTTCCTCGCCGCGCGGCGGCAGTTCCTCTCGCTCTGGCGTCAGATCCTTGTAGGGGATTAGATTCAGCATATGGGCCATGCAGTTAAGTTGCGCGTGCTCCGGCACATCGGCGTCTATCACATACCAGGGCGCGTCGTCGATGTTGGTGTGGGCCATCATGGCATCCTTGGCCTTGGAATACTGCACCCAGCGCTTTCGAGCCTCGCGGTCGATGGGAGTCAGTCTCCACCGCGTCCTCGGGTCCTGCATCCAGCTCTGAAAGCGACGCTCCTGCTCCTCGGCGCTCACCGAGAGCCAATACTTGATCAAGGAGAACCCCTCGCGCACCAGCATGCGCTCAAACTCGGGGCACTCGTTCAAGAAGTGGCGATATTCCTCCTCGGTGCAGAAGTCCATCACCCACTCTACGCCGGCGCGGTTGTACCAACTGCGATTGAAGAAAACCATCTCCCCTTCCGCCGGGAAGTGCTTGGAGTAGCGTTGGAAATACCACTGCTTTTTCTCGCGGTCGCTGGGCTTGCCCAGCGCCACCGATCGCGCCAGGCGAGGATTCAAGCGCTGCGTGATCTTCCCAATCGTCTCCGTCTTGCCCGCTGCGTCACGACCTTCAAACAGGACGATGATCCTCAGACCCTGATCCTTGACCCAGTATTGTAGCTTGATCAGTTCCGTCTGTAGCCTGCGTAACTCCTGTTCGTAAAACTCCGGCGTGATGATGCCGTTCTCATCATACTTATCCATGACACTCTCCTTATCTGCTGTTCCCTAGTTTTCGTCAAACTTCGAGCCATACACAAGCGGAACATAATTAAGTCCCTCTCCCGCATGGGGCCGTTGATAACCTGCGTATTCGCGCGGAGGGAAATCCACCGGATCGGGCGTCAGGTCCTGGTAAGGGATTACGGTCAGCAGGTGCGCGATGCAGTTCAAGCGGGCGTGTTTCTTCACGTTGGCCTGCACGACGTACCACGGGGCTTCTTCGATGTCCGTGTAGGCAAACATCGCATCCCTGGCCTTGGAATATTCATCCCACCGGGCGCGAGATTCCATATCCATCGGGCTAAGCTTCCAGAGTTTGCGGGGATCTTCGTTGCGGCTCAGGAAGCGTTCCTCCTGTTCCTCGGCGCTTATCTCGAACCAGTATTTGATCAAGATAATCCCATCGCGCACCAGCATACGTTCGAACACGGGGCATTCGTGCAAGAAGTGACGGTATTCATCCTGAGTGCAGAATCCCATCACCCACTCGACGCCGGCGCGATTGTACCAACTGCGATCGAACAGCACCAACTCTCCCTCGGCCGGGAGGTTTTCGATGTACCGTTGAAAGTACCACTGCTTCTGCTCCCGATCGCTGGGCTTGGGCAAGGCTACCACGCGCACCATACGGGGATTCAGACGGCGCATAATGCGTCTGATCGTACCGCCTTTGCCAGCGGCGTCGCGCCCCTCGAAGATGACGATCACCCGCAGGCCCTGCTCTCTGATCCAATACTGCAACTTGACCAACTCACCCTGGAGCTTCGCCAGCTCCTCTTCGTAGTAATCGTTCTTAATCTTTCCACTCTTTTTATACTTTTTGCCCATCGCAGTCCTCCTTTTTTATCCTTCCAGTAGTACGAGTGAACTCATTACCTTTGCTCAAAATCATCCTTGTTGAACGAATTCGCTGCCCTACACAAGTTTTTAGAGTCCCGAATTGCGTCGAAAAATTACAAAACAAATCAAATGTAGGGCAGGTTTCCATACCTGCCGCACTTGTGTAGAGTAGCAAGTTGAACGAATTAAGTTTCACGTTTCACGCTTCACGCCAAGCGCTTCGCGCAACTCCTCCGTCACGGTGTCGATAGACTGATCGCCATCAATCTCAACCAACAGGCCCTTGTCACGATAGTAATCGATCAGCGGGCTGGTCTGCTTCCAGTAGACTTCAAGGCGCTTGCGCACCGTCTCCGGCTTGTCGTCGTCGCGCTGGTAGAGCTCACCGCCGCACTTATCACACACACCGGGCTCCTCCGGTGGGTTAAACTTGACGTGATAAGACTCCCCACAATCGCGGCAGATACGGCGTCCACTCACGCGATCAACCAGCACATCGTCGGGCACAGCGATGTAGGGCACCGCGTCGATCCCGTACCCCTGATCGGACAGCGCCTCGTCAAGGGCCTCGGCTTGAGCGATGGTGCGCGGGAAACCGTCCAGCAGAGCGCCGTCGGCACAGTCGGGCCGGCCGAGGCGATCCATCACCATGGCGATGGTGACGTCGTCGGGCACCAGCGCGCCGCGATCCATGTATTCCTTGGCCTTCAACCCTAATTCAGTCTCGTTCTTTAGATTCTCCCGAAAAAGGTCTCCGCTGGCGATGTGGGATAGACCTAAATCCTCGTGCAAACGAGCCGCCTGAGTTCCTTTGCCCGAGGCTGGCGGGCCTAGAAGCACGATATACCGGGGTTCGTCTGACATAGGGCACCTCCTTGATGGATATGAAATTGGTTTTGCGGATAACGATGTAAAATGTGGATGTGCGAGATAGCTATATATGAGAGAAGAGGATACACCTGGGCGAAAACTGATCGGTGTACGAAGTAGGACTCAGTCATTGGGATGTATTTTATTCAACCCTCGGAGATTGTCAAATTCAACGAAGCCACGGAAATCGTAGCAGTTCTAAGGCCCTCCAGAGGCCACCAGAGGCGTTCTGCGGCGTTGGGTGAGTCCATCAACCCCAAGGCGGCGGGTATGGAAACCCGCCCTACATAGCCAGAGGATGTAGGGCGGGTTTCCATACCCACCGATTTTTAAATCGCTTCGAAAACCCAGCCACGCTTCCTATCCGGCACAATTGGTCCAATTGAG
>CAZANJ010000029.1:0-14294 GCA_964486415.1 uncultured Anaerolineales bacterium | reverse complement strand
CCGAAGGCGATGGTGAAGGTGACCACCGTCACGCCTTGCTCCTGTCGCAGGCGCTGTTCCAGTTCGAGGATATTGTGATAGCTATCGTTCTCTTGCCCGTCGGTCATCACCACGATGGCGTTGATGGCCTCCGTGTCCGCCGTCTCCTGGATGCTCTCGTGAGCCTCCCAGACGGCGTCGATCAGGGCGGTGTCTCCATTGGCCTCCAGCGCGTCGATGCGCCGACTCAGAGCGCGGCGCCGCTCGTCGTCCAGCGGCTGCAATGGCTCGAATGACTTGACGCCGCTGCCGAACTCGATCAGTCCCACCTGATCTCGATCGCCCTGAATCTGGTTCACGAAGGCTTGCAGGGCGTCTTGAGTGAGCACCAGCTTGTTCCCGGACATACTGCCGCTGGTATCCACCACCAGGTAAACGTTGGTGGGGCGCTTGGTGTACCACCAGACGTTCTGCACCACCTCCACCACCGAGGCCGAGGGAATCTGGAGCGTGGTTTGAGGCTGACGCCAGTCCACCGCATCGGTGTTGGCGAAGGGGCTGCCCTCCTCGTCCAGCGAGATGCTCAGATCGGCGGGGCGATAGCCGGCGGCCAACAACCGCTTCTGCGCCTCAGCCGAGGTTATGAATTGCGCGAAGGCCTGGAATGTGCGGCGCTGGTTGTCGGTGATGGGAATCTCGCCCGGACTACCCAGCTCCAGCAAGGCCAGCGGATGATCGGCCCACAACGTGCCCTCGGCCGGGTAGATGGCGACCAGGCGCTCGGCCGGACTGGACTGGTTCCACTCGATGACCACCTGCTCCTGGGTCACGAAGGCATCGAGGAAGTCACGGCCCTCGGTGGCCAGCCGCTCGACGATCACCTCTTCGCCCTCGCCGTAGAAGCGCACCGTGGCCTCGACCGCTTTCACGTACTCCAGCGTCTCCTCGGCGGTGGCGGCTTCGGGCGTCAGTCCGCGGGTCAGATTGGCGCCGGCGTAGAACTCGGCCAGGGTGGCCAGCAGGCCGCTGGCATGGCCGGTGCTGGGATGATTCCACTTGAAATCGGGGTCGTCGGTGGCCTTGCGCTGAATCTCCTGCCAGCCGATGGGCTCTTCGGGCCAACCCAGATCGCGGGCCACGTCCTCCCAGGCGGCGATGACGATGGGACTGACGGCGTAGCGCACCGGCGCGCTGGTGCGGCGATTATCGATGGGGATCAGGGCTTCTTCGTCCGCGTCAGCGCCCTGCACCTCGGCCCAGCGCCGCTCCAACTGGTTCAGCCACAGGCTGCTATCGGGCGCCAGAGCCTGAAAAGAGGGAGTTCCCAGGCTCTCCTCTACCATCTTCTCCGGCGACAGCATCAACGTTTGCACCTGCATCGTCTCGCCGTCGGGCGTGCGCTGGTTCTGGGCGTTGAAATCGCTGACCAGGGCCTGGAACATATCGCTCATCCCCGGCGACACGACCACTGTCAACTCTGCGCTATCGGAGGACCACGAGATAGCCTCTTCCTCCTCGCCCGGTCCGGAAATAGCATCCCACAACTGCCGCCCAGCAGTGAGGGTTAACGGGCCGCAGGCACACACGACGACGATCAAACCAATCAGCGCAATCAGGCACCCGCGCTGAAGAGCACTGAGTTTCGACCACCAACCTCTCAAACCGTTTAACTCGCTCACGATTCGCTCACTCCACCACGTTCAGCTCGAACCAGCGCAGCAGCGCCAGGAGCACATCGCGGTTAGGGCTGCGCATCGCGTCGGCGCGAGGCACCACCGGCTCGACGCCACGATCCTCCCACTGGACGAAGAGGCTCTCTGGGCTGGCGTCGACGGGCACGGTGGGGTTGGCGGGACGCAGACCGTAGGCCAACGCCGCCTTCTGCTGAGGCTCGCTCAAGAGGAACTGCTGGAAGGCCAGGGCCGCGTTCTTCTCCAGCGCGCTGGTCTCCGGCCCGATCCAGACGGTGAAGGGGAAGTCAAACCAGGTCACGTAGTCGGGGTAGTAGAGCGCCAGCGGGTCCTCCCAACGGGTGAGGATGCCCTGCATATTCTGGAGCAGGTCGCTCTCCAGCAACTGACCGCCATCGCCCACGCTGTAGCCGAAGAGGGCGAAGTCCTCGGCGGTATAGGCGCTGGCGCTGCTGAAGTCGGTCACGGCGCCCATCAACTCGCCCAGCCAGGCCTGGAAAGCTGGATCGGTGACGTCCTCTACGCCGATGTCGGTGCGGCCATGATATTCGCCGGCCGCGGCGATCATGGCGGCCAGCCCCCCGGCGTTCTTGTTGGGGTTGGGTACTACGAGCTTGAAGTAGCCCCAGCTCGCCTGACCGCCCAGCTCCGGCCAGCCACCCTTGGCGATTGCGGCGTCGTGAATGGTGCTCCAACTGATCTCGCCGAACTCCTCCTCCAGCACCTGGGCGCGGCTCTCGTAGATGCCCCAGGTGAAGAGGCTGATGGCGATGGGGCGGGCGCGGTACTCGCCATCGGTGAGGAAGACATCGCGGCCCAGGCGCTCCTTGTAGGAGGCGTTGGCGAGCTCCACCAGATAGCGGCTGTCGGGGATCCAGGCGGTGGGGAAGTCCTCCAGCGCGGCCTCCTGCTCTGGGGTTAGGTTCTCCGGGTCGGCGTCGGGCGGGAGGGCGCCGAACTCATCACGGTCCCAGCGGCCCAGCGCGCTCAACCCATCCATCGCCACGATCTCCACCTGCACCGGCACGCCGTCCACCTGCGGATCGGTGGCGTTGAACTCCTCGGCCGCGCTGCGCACCCAGGGCTCCACCGGCAGCGCGGTCAGCACGCGCACAGTGACGGCGTCGGGACGCTCGACGGTCAGCTCGCCCTGGGGATTGCCGCTCAGCGCGCGCCAGAGCAGCGAGGCCCCGACGATCAGCAGCGCCACGACCAGAATGATCACGAAAATCCAGCGGGTACGGTTCATACTGTTTCTCTCTTATGAATCCGAAATATCAAGCGGCTCCCACAGGAACCGTTTTAGCCAAGCGGGAACGAGGAACGCGTCGACCTCGAGGAGCGGGGGCGCCTCGGAGTAACCCTTCTGCACTTAGATCTTCGTCAATATCAGGCCAGTGAATGCCATAGCCCCCTCCGCATACCTGCCAATTGGCCCGTTGCCCAGGCGTAGCGTGAAGCAGCTTGGGATACCACACCAATGGAACGATGATTGTGCGCCCATCGACCAAGTCTACTCCCAGGGTATCCTCCGTGAAATGCACGTCCCTGACGCGCTCCCCCGGTTTAATATCCGAAGTAGTCATACCAGGCCTCCAAAAGCTTCTTTTCATGTTCCGTCAATATACGCTCTATCTTGCGCAGTTCGTGTGGCCTGAAACCAAGATTGCGAGATAGAGCAACAGGCCCGATCCAGAACTTCGCCGATTGATCGTCTCTGTCAACATGCACGTGTGGCGGCTCGTTCGATTCGTGGCTGTAGAAATAAATGCGATAAGATCCGGCTCTCAAGACAGTCGGCATAACTCCATAACTCAAAGAGCGTTTTCTCGCATTTCCCCGTTGCATATTGCGTAAAACGTAATGCGTCCGGGCGCACTTCCCACTTACACTCCCCAGAATGTTGTTGGATGATTATGCGTGGGTCCCTCTCATAGCTGGCTGTAGAGACGTGATGGGAACGGTTTCCGTAAACGATGGTGTGTAAGTTGAAAAAGAGAGAATATCGCTCAACGGAGGGCGTGACAGGATATGCAATACAATCTCCCGCAGTTCGTCGGGCAATCGGGCCAAGCCCGTGAGGGGAAAACTGCGTGGGCCTATTCCTGTTCCTTGAGCCAGCAGTGAAAATTCAAAAATCGTCAGGCCTACTGCTGTACGCTCGTTTTTGTCAATGCGCAGCAGTATGTGGTCGTTTAACTCTATGCCCGTCGCTTTCTTTCCAGGTTTGAAGGAGATGTACAGGGTATCGCTCATCTCGTCATAGTTGTAGATTGGCTTTTTATCTTCCATCACCATATTTCTTTCTGATAAGCCGTTACAATATAATTATTGGGTACCGGGTTGCCCTCATCACTTTCCCTGAATCCGAACAGTACAATGGCAATGATATGCGTGTTGTCGGCAGGTAAATCGTGAAATTCTTTGGCGTACCGATACTTACGCGGGTTCAAAGGATCCTGTCTTCGCTTTCCCTGTCGGATCGTCTCCTTCAAATGCCACTCATAGCCTAGCATCTCGTGATGGTTTATTGGCTCCACGATATGTTTCCATCGCTCTTGGGTGAGATAAATGGCGTTGCCATCAAGATCATAGACTAGCCAACGTCTTCCACTGTTGTAACGCATACTGTGAACTGCGTAAAACGTAAAGACGTAACGCTTACGCTTCTTACGCTTTACGTTTTACGCCTCACGTTTTACTCCAACCCCAGCTTCTTCTTGCGCTCGGCCAACTGACCGTCGAGGGCGTCCCGCTCCAGCACATCGTCGATCTGCTCGTCGAGGCTGGCGGCGCGCATTTCGGTGGCGGTGGTGGCCTTGTCCAGGCGGGCGTAGATGCTGCCCGCGATGCGGCTGATGTCGGTGTCTCCGGAGCCCATCAGGTCGTCCAGCCCCTTCATCGCCTTGACCGCGGTCTCCTTGCTCTTCGCCAGTTCCATCAGCGCCTGGAGCTCTTCCCGCTCCTGCTTCATCGTGGAGAGGCGAGCATCCAGCTTGACCTTGGCGTCCAGGAGCTTCTGATACTCGACCTGAAGCCGCTCGCTCTGCTCCTCGTAGGTCTGGATCAGCCGCTCGGTGCTGTTGAGCTTGCTCTGGGCGGCCGCGGCGGTCTCCTCGTTGCCCTCCATGAGGAAAGCGTCGATGGCGCGATCCAGCTCATCCTCTTTCTGTTCCAGATCGTTCAGCTTGCGCTTGATGGTCTTGACCTCGCCACCCACAGTGGCGGCGGCGTCCTCCAGATCCTCCAGGTGATCCTCCACCTGTCGGATGTACTGGTCGATGACGGCCAGGCTGTTGGTCTTCAGTGCCTGATCGACCAGGGAGTGTAGATTAGCGGATATAAGCGTCGAGACTTTTTCCAGCAGGGATGCCATAGCAGAAATCCTCCTTATTTATGAGTTTGGCTTAGGTTGAGGCAAGGCCCCAAAAATGTTTGTATGCTTTTGCAGAATGGAGTATGCAGCTTTGGAGGTCAATTTACATTTATATCCCAAGTGTTGTTTGTTGTCAAATGCCAGTGAAGCCGCTGTCCATTCACTTTATTATACGCAAGATGTCTGCAAAAGTTTCACCGATTGGATAGTTCCCTCTCCCCTGGGGGAGAGGGATAGGGTGAGGGGGAAAACCCTGTAACCAGCTTGTAACATGGCTGTAATCCCGCTGCGCCCAAACTCCAATTATAATGGGAGGTGTGAGAGTTCCTGTTCGCGCAGGAGGCAGGAGCAACTATTGAGATCGGAGGCTGCGTACAATGGCTGCAACAATCGCCATCAGCAATCAGAAAGGGGGCGTGGCCAAGACCACGACTTGCCTTTCTCTAGGGGCGTGCCTGGCGGAGATGGGGAAGAGCGTTCTTCTGATCGATTTGGACCCTCAAGCCCATCTCACTTTATCCCTGGGAATAGAGCCGGAAGAGGTGCGCCGGGGGGTGGATGACGCCATCCTGGGCAACGCTTCTTTGTTGAGCGTCAGTCGCGAAAGCGGAATACCCGGCCTCGACATTGTGCCCGCTCATCAAGAGCTGGCCGTGCTCAACAAGATTCTCTATAAACGAACCGGGTATGAGTTCCGTCTGAAGAACGCGCTGAACGCGATGGGTAATGGGCTCTACGACTTAGTCTTGATCGACTGCCCGCCGGCCCCCAACATTTTGACGCTGAACGCTTTGACCGCGGCTAATCTTCTGATCATCCCCATGCAGTGTGAGTATTACGCGGCCCACTCATTGCGCCAGACCATCAATCTGGTGGAGTTGGTGCGGAAGAGAACTAATTCCCGCCTGCTCTATCGCGTGCTGGTGACGATGTATGATCGACGCAATAGAATCTGCGGTATCATACACGATCAGATGAAACGGGGTCTAAAGCGGATTCTCTTCGACGTCGTCATTGAGGTGGATACCAAGCTGCGGGAAAGCCCGACCGTCGGCCAGCCGGTCACGCTCTACGCGCCGAATACCAGGGGGGCCGAGCAATACCGCGCGCTGGCAAAGGAGCTGATGAATGATGGATGATGAAAAGATATTGGTGAATCAACTTGAGGATTTGTTCTCCGATTTGGAGGAAACTGTCGCGGCGCAAAGTAATTTTGCCGTTGATCCGATCAGCGATATGATCGAGCGCCAGCAATTCGAGAGACAACTGGTCACCTTCCAGTCCCTGGTGGAGAGCGCCGAGGAGGCCATCACTGTCAGCGATCTCAAGGGCAATCAGACCTACAGCAACCAGGCTTTCTACGAGACCTTCGGTTACGAATATGATAAACAAGAGCTGGATGACCTTCCGCTGTCCGAGCTTTGGCCGGAGGATCAACGCGCTACACTCACCGAGCAGGTGATCCCCCAGGCCAAGGCGGATGGGTGGGACGGCGAAGTGCAGCAGCGGCGCAAGGATGGTAGCCTGTTCGAGGCCCACTTGACCGCCTTCCCTATTCTGAATCGGCAAGGCTGGCCCATCAATCTGGCCCTCGTCGTCCGCGAGCCAGGCGCGAGCGAGGATGGAGTTGAGCGCCTGGAGGAGATCGCGGTGAGCGATGCATTACCGGAGCAACTGGAAGAGCTCCAAATACCCGATTCGATTTATGGCGTCGGGTGGACGACGTTGGAGGAGAATGTCATCATTCACGCCAACCCGGCCCTCTGTGCCCTCCTCGGCGCGGATAGTGCGGAGGATGTTCTGGGCAAGTCGATGACCAACTATTACCCGCTGGAGATACAGGAGCGCTTGCGCACGGAAATTCTGCCCCTCGCGATGCGCGAGAGCCAATGGACCGGCGAGTTGAGTTTCCTTTCGGCCGAGGGTGAGCTCGTGCCCGTCGTTCAAAGCATCTTTCCCATTCGTGATGAAGCCGGGAAGCAGCTCTATCTCGCCCACGTGGTAACCGATCTCACAGAGGAGCCACATGCCAAGGAGCTACTCGATAAGCGCGTCGAGCAATTCAACTCATTGCGGGACATTAGTCACAAGGTGACAGAGACCTTGCCGGTGCCCGAATTCCTGCAATGGGTCACGGAGCGTATCCCGCCCGCCATGCGGTACACTGAAGTATGCGCGACGGTCATCACGTTTGAGGGCGAGGTCTATGGCGTAGAAGAGGCGCTCGACTTGAGTTGCCAGATTGTCGAGGGCGGGCGATCTTTGCGACCAACCGGCAAAATCTACATCGCTTACACCGAGGAGCACGATTTTCTCGACGAGGAAAGGGAGCTTCTGAATGAAATCACCCGCGTGATAGGGGATTACATCGAGAAGCGCCGTCTTCTGGAGGAGACGGAGGTCATGCTGGAGGACCTGCAAGCCTCCCATCAAGCTTGCGTGCCCCAGTTCCGACCGGGCCTCGCGCTGGATCACGACGGCCCCCCGACGGGCTCAGGAGATCGCGATCTTAAAGCATCCCTGCAAAATCTTCAATTCCTCGCCGATCTGAGGGAGCGGGTAGAGGATAGTCGAGCCTATGCGGTGGTACAGGAGAGATGGCAGCACGTGTTAGTGGGGCTGATGGTGCTGGCTATGTTGCTCCTGCTGGCGATCATGTTCACCTGGATGATCAGGACGCAAGTATCGGCCAAGAAGTCGGTGCAAGCGGCTATGGTCGAAGCCGCCGTGACGGCGACTGCGCCGGGCATAATAGCTTCGCCAACCTCGCGCTTCTCGCCGGAGCCCTCGCCTTCGCCCAGCGCGACCGCGCCGACACCCACCGCGTCGGTCGCCCCGCCCACCGTAAGGCCATCTCCCGCAACAACGCCAGACACGAAGCTACTGGACATCAGGACGCCGGACTTGCCCGCCAAGCTATCTCCCACTCCTGTGCTACTCGTAGATCCGGCTCCTTTCCCCGGTATGGGGCCGGGCGGGTTCGTGCCCTCCACCACACTGCCCATCCCGACGCCCGTTTCCCCCGTGCCGGTGGCTGCCGATGCGATCAACATCGTCGTACTGGGCAGCGATCAACGGCCCGATTGGTCGGAATGGCACACCGATGTGGTGCAGGTCGTCTCCGTCCATCGCGGCGAGGGCTCGGTCTCCGTGATTTCCATCCCCCGCGATCTCTACGTCTACATTCCCAGCCTCTGGATGACGCGCATCAACTTCGCCGATTTCTACGGGGAGGAGTATGATTATGAGGGCGGTGGGCCGGCCCTGGTGCGTGACGCCTTGCTCTACAATCTGGGCATCCGGGTGGATCATTATGTGCGCACCAACTTCGATGGCTTGATCGAGATCGTGGACGCCGTTGGTGGGGTGGATATTCCCGTTCACTGTCGCCTCAGCGATCATTGGCCCTACCCGGACGAAAACGGCCAATATCCCATCCTGACGCTGGAGCCGGGGATGCACCATATGGATGGGGAGACTGCTCTTTGGTACGCTCGCTCCAGGAAGACGACCAGCGTCTTTTCGCGCGAGCAGCGCCAGCAGCAGGTGCTCCAGGCGCTCTGGTACGGGGTGCGCGATGCTGGCATGCTCAGGCAGATACCGGAGCTTTGGGTGCGCGGCCGGGACATGGTGAATACCGATCTGACGCTTCCCGATCTGCTCGACCTGGCGCAGGTGGCCCTCAACCTGGATGAGCGGAATGTGCGCTTTTACAACATCGGCGCGGAAGAAGTGACGCCCTGGACGACGCCCTATGGCGGCGGGGTCTACTTGCCGCAGTGGGATAAAATCCGGCCCATCGTGGCGGAGGCCATGGCCCCCATGCCCAAGGCCCGCGTCGCCCGCGCCTACAAGCCGGTCGAGGTATGGAATGGCACTCAGAACGCCGATTGGGATCTGCTGGCTGCGGATCGGCTCTACCGGGCTGGCTTCCCGGCGGCGCTGGGCGAGCCTGACCGGCGCGATTATGCCGAGACCCAACTGATCTTCTTCGGCGAGAACACCAAGGGCTTGGGCCTCGGCTATCTCCAGCGGACCTTTGGCCTTTCCGATTCTCAAGTGCTCCAGCGCCCTGGAGACGAATCAGAAGTTGACTTCCGCCTGATCATCGGCGCGGATTACGAGCCTTGCCCCGATATGTAGGGCAATTGCATTTAAGTCCAGTTGGTCTATTTTGCTCAAAGGGGATCGCCAGATCCCCGTCTGAAGCCTGGGTTTTGTGTTTGCCAGAGGCCGGGATCTGGCGATCCCTGATGAGCAACAGATAAATGCAATTGCCTTGCCCCGATATGTGAACCTCTTGCCCCTTTCCCCGATATATTCCTTGACCCACCCCAATCCACCGAGTATAATCAATCACGATATGAAAGCTTTTAGCGGATTTCCATCTGGCAAAGTGCGCATCATAGGCATGCCGGAACCGGTCTTCACCGAACTGATCCCCCTCATCGACGACCTGGATGAGCTTAAGTTGACCTTGCACGCCATTTGGCTGTTGGGGCGGCAAAGGGGCCGGAGGCGCTACCTCCGCCGCGCCGACCTGAAATCCGACCAGGCGCTGCTTTCCGGGCTGGGCGAGGCGCCCATCGCGGCGCTGGAAGCGGCGCTGGAGCGAGCGGTTGAGCGGGGGACGTTGCTGCGAGTCGAGGCCGGTCGGGGCAAGGCAGCTGAGGAACTCTACTTTGCCAACACGCCCAAGGGGCGAGCCTCCGTCGAGGCCATCTCGCGCGGCGAGCGGATCGAGGATGACGGGGCATCCTGGGAGACGGATCGGCCCAATATCTTCACGCTGTATGAGCAAAACATCGGCATGCTCACTCCCCTCATCGCGGAGGAGTTGCGCGAGGCCGAACAGACCTATCCGTCCGAGTGGATCGAGGAGGCATTCCGCGAAGCGGTCAGGCTGAACAAGCGCAGTTGGAAATACATCCGCGCCATCTTGGAACGCTGGCGCATTGAAGGGAAAGAGGATGAGGCATTTGAGCGATCTGATGAAGCCGACCGAAGGCGATACATCGAGGGAAAATACGGCGACTACATCGAGCGCTGAGCCGGGCGATACAGACGCGCGATCCGAAGCGGAAGATGTCTGCCCCATTTGCAATGATCTGGGGTATGTGCGTGCCGACGTGCCCATCGGACATCCGGACTTCGGCAAACTCGTGCCCTGTTCCTGCCGCATGGAGGATCTGGCAGAGAAGCGGGTGAAAAAGCTGCGCTTGCTGAGCGAGCTCGAAGTGCTGGAGCGCATGGAGTTCGAATCCTTCGCCTATGAGGGACACGGTCTGCCGCCCGAAAAACGGGCAAACCTGCGCTGGGTTTATGACGAGGCCAAGACCTTCGCCCATAATCCGGATGGCTGGCTGGTGCTGAAGGGTGGTTATGGCTGCGGCAAGACCCACTTGGCCGCCGCCATCGCCAACCACTGCGTCGAGCACGGTCGAGCGGTGCTTTTCATCACCGTGCCCGACTTGCTGGACCATCTCCGCTCCGCCTTCGCCCCCACCAATCCGGCCGAGCACAGAGCGCCATATGAAGACCGCTTCGATGAGATCCGCACCGCGCCCATTCTCATCCTGGATGATCTGGGCACCGAGTCGGCCACGCCCTGGGCGCAGGAAAAGCTTTTCCAGATCTTCAACCATCGCTACAATGCCCGACTGCCAACCGTCATCACCACCAATCACGAGTTGGAGGACATCCCGCTGCGGCTGCGCTCGCGCTTGGTCGATCCGGATTTGAGCAAGATCGTCTCTATCACCGCCCCGGATTATCGCCGGTCCGGTGTCGCGCAGGACCAGTCGGATTTGAGCAGTCTTGACCTGCACCACGGCCAGACGTTCGATAGTTTCGATCTGCGCCAGGGCGAGCTGCAGCGCTTGGAGCAGGTGAACCTCAAACGCGCTCTCGAAACCGCTCAGAGTTTTGCCCAATCCCCGCCTGCGGAGTGGTTGATCTTCGTCGGTACTTATGGCTGCGGAAAGACCCATTTGGCCGCCGCCATCGCCAACTACCGCGTGGAGCAAGGTCACTCGGCCCTGTTCGTCGTGGTCCCCGATCTGTTGGATCACCTGCGTGCCACCTTCAACCCCCAGAGTCCGGTCTCCTTCGATAAGCGCTTCGAGGAGGTGCGACGGGCGCCGCTGCTCATCCTGGACGATCTGGGCACCGAGTCGGCGACGCCTTGGGCGCGGGAGAAATTGTATCAGGTCTTCGATTATCGCTATAACGCGCGTCTGCCGACTGTCATCACCACTGCCACGCCCATCGAAGAGCTCGACCCCCGCCTGGCGACTCGCATGCTGGACGTGAGCCGCTGTACCCTCTTCTCCATCCAGGCGCCGGCCTACCGGGGCGGTCTTCCGCGTCACAAGTCAAGCCGGCGGAAGCGGCTCTAAGCAGGAGGCAGGATACCATTCATCATTCAACATTCACATTCTGCCATTCAGAACAGGAGCTAACATGAAAGAAGTACGGTCGGTCACCGCTCGCATCATCGAGAACGTCGAGCACGTCATCATCGGCAAGCGCGAGGTCATCGAACTCATCGTTGTCGGTTTGTTGTCCCAGGGACATATCCTGATCGAAGATGTGCCCGGTGTGGGCAAGACGATGTTGGCTCGCACGCTGGCTAAATCGTTGGGCTGCAAGTTCAGCCGCATTCAGTTCACGCCGGATATGCTGCCCTCCGACGTGACCGGCGTCTCTATATTCAACCAGAAGACGCGCGAGTTTGAATACCGCCCCGGCCCGATTATGGCTCAGATCGTCCTCACCGACGAGATCAACCGGGCTACGCCGAAGACCCAGGCGGCGCTGCTGGAGGCTATGCAGGAACTCCAGGTCACCGTGGACGGCGTTACGCACATTTTGCCGGAGCCCTTCCTGGTTATGGCGACCCAGAATCCCATCGAGTATGAGGGCACTTTCCCGCTTCCGGAGGCTCAGTTAGATCGTTTCCTGATGCGCATCCGGCTGGGATATCCGCGTTCCGAAGATGAAATCGCGATTTTGGAATCGCAGCGCTATGTCCATCCGGTGACAAGGGTTGAGCAGGTGGTCGCGCTTGAGGAGATCGTCGCTGCGCAGAGAGCGCTGAAGGAGGTCTATCTGGACGCGCTGATCAAACAGTACATCGTGGAGATCGTCGAGCAGACGCGCAAGCACCCCGACATCTACCTGGGTGCCAGCCCGCGAGGCTCGCTGGCTCTCTACCGCACCGGTCAGGCCTGGGCCGCGATGCAGGGGCGCGATTATGTCCTTCCCGACGACGTCAAAATGTTGGCCGAACCGACGCTGGCCCATCGGCTGATCGTCAGCCCGGCCGCGCGTCTGCGGGATGTCAGCGGCGAGAGTGTGATGGAGGAGATACTGGGGACGTTGCCGGTGCCCGGCGCGGACGTGCGACCGAAGTAAGCATTATCGTAGGGGCGGGTACGGAGTCCTGCCCCTATGAAGAAGACCACGCGAAATCCCAAAGAGCCCCTCAACCTTAACCTTAACCTTAACCTTAAACCTCAACCTTAACCTTAAACCTCAACCTCAACCCTCTTGAGACGGCGCCTTCAGCCCCAGTGCGAGCAGAAATCCGACGGCGACCAGCGCGGAAGTGACCCCGAACAGCGCCCCGTAAGAAGTCGCCTCAAGCAATCCTCCTCCCACCGTCGGCGCCAGCGCCAACGCGCCCATTATCGTGTTGCTCAACCCGATGTAGGAAGGGCGCACCTCATCTGGCGCGATCTCCAGCAGGTAATTGTAGAATCCCAGCATGCCGGCGTTGTTCACCACACCCAAAGCCACGTAGACAAGAGGATAGAGGCGGGCCAATCCGCTGCCATCGGTCAGGTAGACCAGCATAGCGAACAACGGTCCGATGGTGGCGACCGCGCTGCCGATGCGCACGACGTGTCGCGGCCCCCATCGCTCGCTGATCCAACCCAGGATAAAGCCGGCCGCCATACCGGCCAGTGTCTGGGCGGCCACGAAACTGCCGACGATGCGCTCAGACAGGTGCAGCACATCGGTGGCATGGGTGACGTAGAAAGGTGTGGCCAGTGTGATCATCCCGGTTAGGATGCGACAGCTTAGAAGGCGCCGGAAGACCGGGTCCTCCAGCAGGGGGGAGAACCAGCCGGGTTTTCGCCGCTGCTTTTCGTCATCCTCATCCTGCTCGACCGGGGGCTCTCGTAGCAGGGCCAACGCGATAGTCGAGGGGATGAAGGCCAAACCGGCCAGGGCGAAAATCAGCGTATAGTCGGCGGGAAAGGCGAGGTTCGGATGGGCCAGGATCAAGCCCACCAGGGCGCCCGCGCCCGCGCCGGTCAGACCTCCGATGACCTGCGCCACACCCAGCAATCGCCCTCGCCGCTCCATCGGGATAGAGCGGGCCAGCATGTCGAGCCAGGCCACGCTGGCGAGCCCATCGCTGGCGGCGAAGAGGCCCAGACAGGCGAAGAAAATAATCAGCATCACGGTGGGGGTGCGGGATAGTCCTAACCAGAGCGCCAGCGCTACCAACCAGAACATGCCCCGCCCGGTCAGCCCCAGCATCAGATAGGGCTTCTTGCGCGGTTTATCATTGATCGCACGGGCGATGACCAACTGGGGCAGCAGCCAGCATCCGTTGCAGATGGTGGTGACCATCCCGATCACGGGCGCTGATGCGGTCAATTGTCGGATGAAGGCGGGAAGTACGCTGTTGGGATTGATAAAGGAGTAGGCCGTGCCGAAAAATACGTAGTCCGTCACAAAGGCGATGAAATTCCAACGGTAGTTGGGTGGCTTTGCTGGTGAGGATGAATTCACAGAGATTCGTCCGAGATGATCAGATCTGCCGTGGCGAGATTGGTAGCGATTGGAACATCATGAACATTGCAAGCTCGCAACAATGTTTGAATGTCAGGATCGTGCGGGTGCTTGTCGAGCGAATCGACGAAGAAGAAAACGGCGTCCACCTGGCCCTGGGCCACGCGGGCCGCGATCTGGGCGTCGCCGCCGTAAGGGCCGGAAAGCAGACGTTCAACCTCTAGGCCGACTTTGTCGACCAGCAAGCCGCCGGAGGTGGCGGTGGCGATCAAGCGGAACTGAGCGAGCTTCTCCCGATTGAATGTGGCGAAAGCGACCATATCCGCTTTCTTGCCGTCATGTGCGATTAGGGCAATAGTTTTTTCTTTCATATCTTCTCCTTTTTGTATCTACTTGGGGACATTGAAATAAATAGTCTACCTGCGCCGCTCCCGCCGGATTGC
>CAZANJ010000028.1:10247-14541 GCA_964486415.1 uncultured Anaerolineales bacterium | reverse complement strand
CCTCTGGAGGGCCTTGGAACTGCTACGATTTCCCGATTGCCCAGGTCAATTGCCAATCTGGGCAACTTGAACTACAATATGATTGGAGGCAAGCTCGCAGAGCAGGGGTTGCTCCGAGCCCCTCAATCACCACTAAGACTCAGAAGGAGGTAAGAACCATGTCTGGTCACAGCAAATGGGCGAATATCAAGCACAAAAAAGCGAAGGAAGATGCTCGACGCGCCAAGCTGTTCACCAAGCTCGTCCGTGAAATAACCGTAGCAGCGCGCCAGGGTGGTGGCGACCCCGAAATGAACATCAGCCTGCGTTTGGCCATCGACAAGGCCAAAGACGCCAACATGCCGAAGGAAAATATCGAACGAGCCATCAAGCGAGGCACCGGTGAGCTCGAAGGTGTTGACCTGGAGGAAGCGATATACGAAGGCTACGGGCCTAATGGAGTAGCCATGATGGTGCATACAGTCACCGACAACAAGAACCGCACAGTCTCCGAACTTCGCGGCATCTTCACCAAAAAGGGGGGAACGATGGCCGAAGCTGGCGCCGTCGAATGGCAGTTCGAACGCAAAGGGTATATTTCCCTCCTCCCTGACGGCATCGACGAGGAAGACCTATTCGAAATCGCCGTGGAAGCCGGAGCCGAGGATATCGAGTTTGGCGAAAAATTGATCGAGATTTACTCCAGCCTAGATCAATTCGAGTCGGTACAGCAAGCGCTGGAGGACGCTGACATTTCCCACGAGACCGCAGAGCTGGCGATGGTGCCCAAGACAACGATGAAACTGGAGAAGGATAAAGCCCTCCGCATCATGAAGCTGATCGATGCGCTAGAGGATCTGGACGACGTACAGCAGGTCTACTCAAACTTGGAGATCAGCGACGAGCTGATCGCCCAGTACGAAGAGGACAATTAACATCCACGCCATAAACCAAACCCAATGCGCGTTCTAGGCATCGATCCAGGGACAGCCACCACCGGCTACGGTGTGGTTGAAGAGGCGAATGGAGACCTCAAAGCTCTGACGAGCGGCGTAATTCGAACATCCGCCGACCAAGCCTCTTACATACGCCTGCAATCAATCTACCGAGCAGTGAAGGAGCTAGCGCTGAACTGGAAGCCGGACGAAGCCGCAGTCGAGGAGCTATTTTTTAGCAAGAACGTGCGCACGGCGATGAGCGTGGGGCAGGCTCGCGGCGTGGCGCTGTTAGCCCTGGCAGATAGTGAGCTCGCCGTGGCAGAGTACACACCGCTGGAGATCAAGCAAGCGGTGACAGGATATGGGAACGCCGATAAGGCCCAGATGCAAGAGATGACACGCTTACTGCTCGGCCTGAAGCAAGCGCCGCGCCCCGATGACGCTGCCGATGCGCTGGCTGTCGCCATCTGCCACCTCCACTCCGCGCGGATGAAGGCTCTCTCCGAGCGAGGAGGAGCGAGATGATCGCCAGAGTCAGTGGGACGGTGTGGAGCCTCGGCGAAGATCACGTGGTCATCCGCGCAGGAGGGATCGGCTTCCAGGTCTACACACCGACTAACGTGTTGGAGAGGCTCGGCGTAGAGCAGCCAGTAGATTTGTTCACCTATTTTCACGTGCGAGAAAATGAGTTAGCGCTCTACGGATTTCTGACCCAGGAAGCACGCTCACTATTCGAGTTGCTATTGAGCGTCTCCGGCGTAGGACCGAAAGTCGCCAAGGCGCTATTGAGCACACTATCCCCCGACCAACTGCGCAGCGCCGTACTACAGGACGAGCCGGCTCTGCTCACACGTGTGCCCGGCATCGGCTCTAAGACGGCCAAGAAGCTCATCTTCCACCTGAAGGATAAAATCGCCCCCACAGAAGGGAAAGCCGCCGATCTCTTGAGTGACATCGACGCCGAAGTCATCGCAGCACTGACCGGACTGGGGTTCAGCCTAGTCGAAGCCCAGACTGCGATTCAGAGCCTGCCACGCGATGAGGATTTGTCGATTGAAGAACGAGTACATCGTGCGTTGGCCTACCTTGGAGAATAGAGAAGTTGTGAATACATTCATTCACAATTTCTCAGTCATCATTCATTATTCATCCGATGAGTAAAACAGCAGAGCAAGAATCGAAAGGAACAGAATCCAAGGTGCGGCTTGGTTGGCTGCGCCGCTCTGTCGTTCCCAATATCCGCAGCAAAATCGTCTTGCCCTACCTGATTCTCACTTTGATCGTGGCCATCGTCGGCCTCTACGTGGTGACCAATCTGGTGGCCAGTTCCCTGGACGAGCGCCTGACCAATCAGTTACTCGAAGCAGGGCGCGTTGTATCTGACAGTGTAGCGCGTCAAGAGATGGAACATTTGAAAATAGCGCGTACCATAGGTTCTACAACCGGGCTGGCCGAGGCGCTACAAAGTGGAGACCGAGATCGAGTATTCGGATTGGCCCAACCAACGGTCGCCGTGCGGAAATTGGAAAACCTGATCATCGTCGACACAGAGGGCCAAACTATGCTGCACTCGCTCCAGCAGGATGATGGCTCGTTCCAATTTGTGGGAGATGAGTTCGACGCCTCTCAGTTGTGGATGGTACAGAGATTGATCGAGGCCAACGATCCCAACAGCATGCCCAAGCGCGGCATTGTACTCAACACATTGGACCAGCGTTATTACTATCTCACAGGCGTGCCCGTCGGTCTGGAGGGAGAAACAGTCGGCGTAATAGTCGTCGGCACTTCACTGCGCTCACTGCTATTCCAAATCAAAAACTCCGCCCTCGCCGACGTCGTCATTCACCTCGACGGCGGTAAAGCTATCGCCACCACATTCATCGCCGAACAGGCCGAAGATGCGCAGTCCCTGATGGACGAATTATCAATCACGCCAGCCCAATATGAAACTGTGCTGAGCGATCCTGAAATAGTCACCGGTGAGAACGAAAGAGTTCGCGGCCGCTCGTATCGTCTGGCACGGGCACCCCTTCGCGTGGCCGATGACACATTAGGGGCATTTACCGTCGCCTTGCCATCAAGCTTCATCGTCCAGACCGGCACCACCAGCCGCAACACCTACACCCTGGTTTTCACCAGTGCGATGATGATAGTAGTGCTACTAGGCTACTTCATCGCCCAGCGCATCACGAGTCCCATCCAACGATTAGTCCAAACCTCACAGGCCGTCGCAGAGGGCGATCTTAATCAACGCACCGGCATCGCGAGCGAGGATGAAATCGGTATGCTGGCTACCACATTCGATGAGATGACCGTGCGGCTCTCGAAGCGCACGCGGGATCTGGAGGAAACCCTCGGTCGCTTGCGGGCGATTCTCTCCAGCATCGGCGACGGCGTGGTTCTGGAAGACTTGGACGGTAATTTCATTCCCTTGAACGCCACCGCCGAGGATATCCTGGAAGACCTGACCGATCAGTTTATGCTCGGATCCCTGCACGATTTCTCCACTGGAGGACAGCCACAAACACAAACTAAATCCAATCCCTGGCTGCTGGATCGCCGCCGCTTTGAGGTTGGCGATAAAGTAATCAACGCTCACTCAGCTTCCGTTCAAACGGAAGATGGAGATAAACTGGGTGTAGTAATTGTCCTAAGAGATGTGACGGCTCAGGTGGAGGCTGAGCGGCTCAAGGACGCTTTCATCACGCAGATTTCCCATGAATTGCGCACCCCCCTGACAGCGATCAAGGGATACAGCGATCTCCTGGTGATCAGCGCCAGTGACGCGCTCAACGGGGACCAACTCAATTTCCTGCGCACTATCAGCCGCCACACTGAAAATTTGGCATCGATGATCAACACCCTTCTCGACTTCTCGGAGATGGAAGCTGGCGGGGAGCTGGGCCTGCGCCAACATCCTACCCAACTCCTCTCCATTTTCGATGACATAGCCGATAAATGGCGCGACAGGATGGAAGAGGAAAATCTCACACTCAAGGTGAAAAGGCCGCCCGATCTGCCACTTGTGAACGCCGACGCCAAACGACTACAATGGGCCTTCATCAATCTGGTGCGCAACGCTGTAGAATACACACCGGCCGGCGGGCAGGTGACGCTGCGACTTTTCAAGCACGATGGATATGTGCAATTTGAGGTCAGCGACACCGGGGTGGGCATCCCGGAAGAAGAACAGAAATATCTCTTCGACCGCTTCTACCGTGTCGACAAGGCGCGGAAAGACGAATCGCGTGGCTTGGGGCTGGGATTATACGTGACGAGGGCCATTGTAGAAGCACACGGCGGTAAAATATCCGTCGACAGCATGGAGGGCGCTGGTAGCACCTTCAGCGTGCAGTTGCCTCAAATGGAGGATGGAG
>CAZANJ010000028.1:1338-10147 GCA_964486415.1 uncultured Anaerolineales bacterium | reverse complement strand
AATGGAGGATGGAGGGAACAGCTAATGGCGAAGCAAGATCAAAATGAAACGAGACGCGATTGGCTGATCTTTCTCTTGATCCTGCTGCTGGGGTTCTTCTGCCTCTTAGGCACAGCGCAAATAGCGATCCGGCAAAAGCCCACCTGGCAGGTTGAAGCCGATGTGCTCTCCCGGCTGGATCCAGATGCAACATGGCAGGCCGAGGAAAAGGTGACGCTCGCGCCCCTCCGTGAAGAGGCGATGACACCCTGGGAACCTGGCATCTACTTGACTCCCCAGGGAACTCCCGCCCCAGTCCCCACGATGGTCATCGGTTCAGGTCCAACACGCACTCCCACACCTACTCCTACACCATCCCACACGCCCACTCCTCCGCCCTCGCGCACCCCAACTCCTCAGCATACGCCCACGCCCATACCTACACCTACCGAGACACCTTCCCCGACCCCGACTTCCACTCAAACTCCCACGCCCACCCCGAGTCAGACGCCCACTTCAACCCCCGAGCCGACCGAGACCTCCACACCCGTCATAGACACGCCTACACCATTTGAGCCCACCGACACCGCCACTCACACACCGACACCCACCGATACACCTCCACCGACAGATACTCCCACCCCTGTGCCGCCGCCCGTGGTGCTGAGCATCACGCCCAACGAGGGGCTGAACACAGCTCCGGTAGCGGTAGTTATCAGGGGAGAAAACTTCATCTCCAGGCCAACGGCGCGGCTTGGTAGCAATATTTCCATCCAAATCAACAGCGCCACTGCGGATACAATTGAAGGGGTCGTCCCGGCCGGCATACCGGCTGGCGTATACGCGCTGACCGTCATCAATCCCGATGGACAAGCGGATACGCTCCCCAATGCATATACCGCGCTCAAGCCATCAAACCCCAATACAACGCTGGAGACAGGTTACTTGTCCCTCTTTGGGCCTGGAGCGCCTGTGACGGAGGGGGACGATGACCACGTGCAGGAAATTTTCTTCGAGGCACCTGAGGGAACTGGAGACCTGTATATCCGCATTTTCGACGCCGATGTAGGCGGCGGGGGGATTTTATCGGAGACGATAGATAAGCCCCGTGGGCTCTACAACACAGAGATGGCCTATGAAATTTTCGGAGAGAGTGGCTCGCTGGCGTCGGCAACAGTGGGAAAGGACCCGGCCTATCATAACAACTGGGGCCTCATCCTCGGACCCTTCCCATCCAGCGCCGGAGAAATGGTGTCAGGGGCAACGGGCAACAGACGAAGATTTAGGTTAGTGATAAGAGGAATCAGCGGCGACGATGGGAACGCCTACAACGTGGCACTGAGCACTGACCCCGCTTCAAACACAGCACCGGCCGGGAGCCGCGCATTCGCTTACATATGGACGTTCCCCATCATTTCCGATTCCTACCAACGCGTGTATCCTTTCTTGCCAGCGGGAACATCGACGCTTACGCAGCACAATCTGGATATGGACAAGCCAGCCGGCTCGATGCTGCTGAACACACCGCTGCGGGACATCACTATACCGAAGAGCGGATTATCCGGCGACGGGAATGAAGCATCCACCAACCACGAAGTTCAAGCCGGAGAGGACGGGGCGACGTGGGCCATTTCCCTGGAGACATCCACACCCTGGAACGACATCACGCTCTGGGCTGCCGGAGATGGGGCGCCATTAAAGATATTCACAGCGCCGACGACGGAAGAATGAAGAATGGTAGAATGGAGAATAGCGAACTCATTCATCATTCGCCATTCCTCAAAACGATAGGAAGGAAAGCCTGATAGCATGAGACCGCGCTACTACCAGGAGGGTAGACCAAGGCAGTCTCTTGCCAATTCTGGTTTTCGCTCTCCACCGCAGCGATATTCCCCCCAATAGAAGAAACCCCCACATTTGTAGAGACCTGGAAAGTCAGAGACAAGACATCGCCCGCCGAAGATTCGGCCACCGTCGCGGTGACCAGCCGCCCCGATCCGCCACATGACGCCGCGCAGTCATAACAAGCACATTCCACACTTCCCTCTATCAACTTCGTGCCGCTCGGCGCTGTGTCGCTGACGACGATGTTACTCTGGGCATAGCTCTCACTCGCGTTCGTGACGACGACGTTATACTCGATGCCATCCCCGGCCCAAAGCGGTGCGCCATTCAAATCCAAAGCAGTCTTGACAATCTGCAATCCTGGATCCACCACGCCGCCGCTGGGCAGATAGACCGAGCCCATCTCTTGAGGCTCCTGATTCCGAGTCTCCATCACCAAAGCGCTCCCACCGATGGAGGAGACGCCATCATTCACCCGCACACGATAGGTCAAGGTAAGAACATCTCCAGGGGCCAGTTCATTTATGGAGGCCACAGCAGTGCCACCAAAGTCCTGGGGGGCGAGAGTGCCAGCGGATTGCGGGCGTGGGAGACCGCCCTGCTGGTCGACAGCGCCCACCAACTTACAAATCGCATCCGGCGAACACTCCACACTGCCCTCCAGCAGAGTTGTGTTCCTCGGCGCAGACCCGGCGACAATTACATCCTCTTGCTCATACGTGCGCGTGTTCGTCACCCACACTTGATATTCGATCTCATCACCCGGATAGAGCGGGCTACCATTCAAATCAAAGCCTGCACCGACCAGGCACAGTTCGTCCTGCATTCTGATCCAGGTAGCGGCCGCAGTGGCGTCATTTGTACGCACAGGATCGGGCCTCGCGCCGGAGATAACAGCTTCGTTGGTCAAAGTAGCACTGATGCCAACATCGGCCGTCGCAGTGAAAATGACAAAGTCGGAAGCACCCGCTCCCAAACTCGGCGCGGACCAACGTATCCATTCCTGAGATGGATTACCAATCGATCCCACCACGGGCTCCGAGAGCGCCGCCGAGGATGTCACCACACCTCCGTATGTCATACTGACCGGCAGCGTATCGGTGATGACGATATGCTCCGCATCCGATGGGCCCAGGTTGGTATAGACCAGCGTATAAGCCAAGGGCATACCAGCCACTGCTGAAGCTGGAGATGACTTAGCGATCAACAAATCCGCCTCGGTCGTGACAGTAGACGATATGTCTCCGAGGTTGTTGACCGGCAACGGATCATGAGCGGCACTGGTGATGACCACGTGGTTGGTTATAATCCCACTGACATCCGAAGCCAAATTCGTGGTGAAAATGATAACCCCGGAGGTATCGGCGGGCAAGGCCGAGGTATACCAGGAAAGTGTGCAAATTGCAGGTTGCAAGTTGCAAGTTGCAGGTTGCAGATTGCAAGCCTGGAGGTTTGCAGGTGAGCAGTCCACTGTCGGGGCTGCGAAATCCGGCGAAGATTGCACTATCCCGCCGTAGTCCAAACCGGGCGGCAGCGTGTCGGTGATGAAAGCGTCTTCTGCATCTGATGGACCCACGTTGGTATAAGCCAAGGTGTAGGTCAATCCCTCGCCCGCCACTGCGCTCGCCGGCCCGAATTTGCTGATCACCAGATCCGCCTTGGATGTGAAGGTCGCTGCGTCATCACTGTTATTATCGGGATGAGGATCAGAGGCGCTGCTGCTGATGAAAGCCCGGTTGGAGACAGTCCTGTCAGCTTCTGGAGCGACCGTCACGGTGAAGACAATCATACCGCTCTCGCGAGGGGAGAGAGAACCCACGTACCAACCCAGCTCGTGCTGAGGAGGATCACCTACCCACGCCACATCTGGCTCAGAGATTCCCCCCGTGGCTGAAATCAAACCGCCATAGATCACGTTAACCGGCAGCAGGTCGGTGATGACCACATCCTGCGCCACCGATGGGCCGTTGTTGGTGTAGGCCAGCGTGTAGGTCAACACCGGATTCGCGGAAACCGCCTCGGGCGCCGATTTGCTGATCGCCAGATCCGCCTCGGCTGCGACTGTTCCACTTTCACTGTCCACATTGTTACCCTTATGTGGATCGTAAGTCGTGGCGGTGAAAACCACGTCGTTGGTGATAACTGCGCCCGCCTCCAAATCCACCGTCACCGTGATAATGATTTCATCCGAAGCGCCCGCCTCCAGCATCGGCGCGGACCAACGGAGCCAGCGCCGAGAAGGATCTCCGCTCCAGCCCATCGTCGGCCCGTCGAGATAGTGAGGTATGCTCGCCATTCCGCTCCACGTCACACCGGCGGGCAAAGTATCGGTTAGCACAACGTCACGCGCGTGTGACGGCCCGTGATTGATGTAGACCAGGGTGTAGGTCAGCACGTCCCTGGATACCGGCGGGCGCCTAGCAGAGAACTTCTCGACCGCCAGATCCGTCTCGACAGTGATGGTCACCGCTTCGCTATCGCCATTGTCGCCGGGTTGTAGATCATTGGTAACGGTGGTGATAGACACGCTGTTAGTGACCGTGCCGGAGACACCCGGATCCACCGAAGCGACAAAGACAACGGTACCTGTATCGCCGGCCTCCACCGTGGGAGTGTACCAGGAGACCACTTGCCGCGCAGGATCGCCCTCCTCGGTCACCACCGGGGCGGAGAACTGCGACTCCAGCACTCTGTCGAACGTCATACCGAGCGGCAAAACATCAGTGATGACCACCTCCCGCGCGTCCGAGGGGCCGACGTTGGTATAAGTCAGCGTGCAGGTCAAATCAGTCCCCGCCGTCACTGTTTTACTCGACTGTAGCGAACCCAATGATGACATAGATTTATCGATGGAGAGGTCAGTCTCACCGATGGCAAGGGTAGTCTGACTATCGCTATTATTGGAGAAGTTAGGGTCACTACTAACTGAACTGAGAATATACACGTGGTTAAAAACATTCTCTCCATACGAAAGCACCCCCGATCCCACGGTGACGGTGAAAGCCAGCTCCCCTCCGCTGCCCACCGGCAGTGTTGGTGTATACCAGGTAAGTGTACAGTAGTCAGGCGTGCAATCTACTGTTGGGCCAAAGATTTCCATAGTCGAACTCACCAGGCCGCCATAAACCACGCCGGCCGGCAATGTATCGGTGATGAAGATCTCTCTGGCATCCGAGGGGCCGTTATTGGTATAAACCAGCGTGTAGGTCAGCCTCTTTCCAGCTACGACGGAGGTGACGGGAGAAGTCTTATCAATCGAGAGATCGGCCCTGCTGCCTATGATCGTCAGCTCATCGTGATAATTGTCGCCTGGATGAGGATCATACGTGGTTCCAGTGATACTCACACCGTTGGTTATGACATCATAGACTTGCGGCTCCACCGTTACGGTGAAGATGATATTGCCCGCAGCTCCTGGAGCCAATGTCTCTGTATACCAAGAAACCTGGTTCTTATGAGGAATATGGGTTCCCAGATCCATCGTTGAACTCACCACGCCACCATAAACCAAGCCAGTTGGCAACACGTCGGTGATTACGACATCTCGCGCCATCGAGGGGCCTGTGTTGGCGTAGGATATAGTATAGGTCAGCTCTCCCCCTCCTACCCTCACTCCCGCGACATTCTTATCTACCCACAAATCAGCCTCAACTACAACAGTCGTCGAAACCGCGTCGATATTGTTGATAGGAAATGGGTCATAAGTGGAGGCATCGACATATGCCTCGTTAGTGATGACACCGCTGGCATCGGCGTCCACTGTCACAGTGAAAATGATGGCGCCCGAATCGCCCATATTCACATCCAGATCATGCCACGTGATCACATCCCCCTCCCCCGGCGAACCAGGTGAGAAGAAAGGACCTATAATAGACGGGGATTTGCTGACCATCCCGCCATATGCCACACTGGAGGGCAATGTGTCGGTGACGATCAGGTTCGAAGTGTCCGAGGGACCCAGGTTTGTATAGACCAGCGTGTAGGTCAAAGGTCTCCCAGCCGCTACTTCGGCGCTCCGTCCAGAGGCAGCGGACTTGTGAAGCGCCAAATCGGCCTCGGTATTGATCTCCGTCGATTCCGCGCCCACGTTGTCGGCCGGATCAGGATCATACGTAGTGCTGGTGATGATCACATCGTTCACGATGACACCCTCAGCGCCGGGATCGACAGTCGCAGTGAAGACGATAGTACCCGAAAAGGCCTGAGAAGTCGTCGCGGTCGACTGACTCATCAGTGTTGGCGTATACCAAGCGATCATCTGTCGCGCCGGATCCCCTCCCCAATCGACACTCATGCTCAAAGGCAAGGTGGAGGTCACCAATCCGCCGTAGGTCACACTGAAAGGCAAGGTATCGGTGATCCTCAAATCCTGAGCAACCGATGGGCCGGTGTTGGTATAGCGCAAGGTGTAGGTCACTAACTCTCCCGCCTTGACCACGGCCAAAGCGTCATCCTTGGTGATTGAGAGATCGGCCTCCGGGACAAAAGTAACAGTCACCGGGTCGCTGACCTTGACGCCATAAATACTGTTGAGTGTGGCGGTATTGGTGATGAAACTCTCCGGCACCAGGCCCTCACTCGATACAGCGTAACCCACCCGTTGCTCACTGACATTCGCTTCCACTATCCCCACGTTCCACACTAAATCCGGCGCCCCGCTTGCATCCGCTCCCACACCCCAGGCTGTTCCATCGATGTAAGTCGTGCCCTCCGGGATGGTGTCAAAAATCTGGACGTCGACGGCGTCTGCGCTCCCGTGGTTGCCATAGGAGATGGTGTAGGAGAGCGGATCACCGACTCGCGCGGCTGAACCTCCAGTCAGCGGCAACTCGACCGCCTTTTTCACCCACAGATCCACCGTACCAACATAGACCTGATTAGACGGTATCCAGCGATTGATGTATTCCATCGTCTCATTACTCTGGGCGTATGCGATGTTTTGTAGCGTAGCATCGGGCGGAAGGTCGGAATCCACGCGGACGACAAACCCCACGGTCTCTTGTACGCGGGGTCCCATCTCCTCATCATACCAGCGGATGTGGGTGACAGGCGTGATCGGGGGCGTAGCTGAGTACTCAGCCGAAGTCCAAGTAGCGGCGTTGTCATAAGAATACTCGATCAGTTGATCGCTGCTAGGCATTGTGGCCGAGATGAGCGTGGTGTAAGCCGGTATCCGCTCGCGCACGTAGACCTGCGTCTGGGTGACCGTATCCGAGGCGTTCTTGTAGGTCAAAGTATAAGTAAGCAATCCACCGGGCGATACCGCATTAGGCTGTGCCGACTTATCGACCGACAAGTCGGCCAACTGGGTGACCATGAGGTTAGACTGGCGGGGAATATCCATATCGCGGTTGAAAGTGGCCCAGTTACGCACCGTCGAGCCAGAGGGCAAACCTTCAGCGACGCGCACAGCGAAGCTTATTTGGCCCGCCTCGCCAGGGGAGAGGATACCCAGTTCTACAGAAAGGAAATCAAGCTCGTCATAATATCCTTGATCTACATCATCCTCATCGGTCAGGCGTTGCCACCCACTCCCATCATTGATCGCCAGACTGTCAGTCGTATAAGAGGTAGAGTCAGGGATAACATCCTGGATTGTGACACCTGTGGCCGCTACACCGCCGATATTTTCATAAGATAGTAGATAGGTGATAACTTCACCTGGGGTGGCAATGGGAGGGCCTGATTTAGTGAACTGAACATCAGGGGCCAGCACAGTAGTCCGGGCCACATTGCTGCCAGCCTCCACTTCTTGCGCATCCTCAATGTACCCCACGTTCTTGATGACGGTGCCCTCCTCCACAAAGCTCTTCACCTCCACAGTAAAATTCACCGCGCCTTCCCCGCCCGGTGGGATGGAAGGTATATTCCACACAACCGTGCCGCTGGTGGGATTATATGTTCCCTCATCAGACGCCGATTGGAACTCTACGTACTGCACGGGCAACACGTCGCGCAATAGAACGCCGGTAGCAGTGACCACCTCGCTGAGGTTGGCGTAGGAAAGCGTGTAAACCAGGGTGTCACCGATTTTGGCCTGCTCGCTGCTGACCGATTTGACCAGATCTAGCGGCCCGATGTAGACAGTAGTCTCGTCGCGGGGATTGAAGATAGCGTCCGAATACTCGTGCCTCCCCTGCGCTTCGGCCTGGTTGACACTGGCAGAAAGGTCCACAGTATCCGTAATCCAAGCCTGAAAAGTGAGCTCCAGAATTTGGTCAAGGTCCAGATCGGTCGTGAAGTCCCAGGACAACTCGCGGCCATCAACCGTGGGCTCCAAGGCCCCCGTGCTCCCGTCGGGATAAGTGACACGCGAACTGCCCGGCACATAGCTCCAACGCTGGGGCAGATCATCAGTGATGCTCACATCGACCAGGGGCGCGCTATGAGAACGCGCCTCCAGAGTAAAAGTCACCGTCCCACCCTGCGGCGGCAGGATGGTGGGCTCAGCCGTCTTATCGAGCGTGAAAACCGGGTTCAGCCAACGCTCCTGCAAGGATGGCGTCGCGAGGCCCAGATCCAGGAAGGGGATCGAAGCGCCAGCGAGGCGCGGATCCTCGCCCCAGACGACGGCGAAATTGCCCGTGGCCCAGACGTGCATACCCGTGTTATCGTTATCGGGATCGAAAATGCGCCTCTGGTCCAGCACGTCCAACGTGAAGGTGTCGTCGATCTCGCCGTCCAGCGGGCTGTAGTCCACAAAGAAGGTCGTATCATCGGCCAGCGGCGTGACCCACACCGGCGAGCCGTTGTTTTGCGGAGGCGTATTGGCATCCCCCGGAGCCCAAGGAACGTAATAATCCGCGGTGAGGTACTTGGCCGGAATGCCCGCGAAGCCCCAGTCATAATTGGTGCCCGATGTGTCAGCGGCCACCACCACGCCGAAAACTCCATCGGGGGAGATGAAACGGGCCGCCGAATCCGCGCCCACGAACTCGCCCCCTCTCTTCTGGGAATAAGGGATGGTCGCGCTGATAAAGGTCGT
>CAZANJ010000028.1:0-1238 GCA_964486415.1 uncultured Anaerolineales bacterium | reverse complement strand
GGCAACACGACGATGAAACGGCCCTGGAAGCCCTTTCCGGGGCTATCCGCACCGGTCATCAGCCCCACTTGGGTCGGTTTGCTGGTGTGGATAGTGGTACCGGCGTTGATAGTGATTGGATCATCGGATTCCGAATCGATATAGCCCATACTGGCATAAGTCTGCCCCCGGTCGAGCGTCAGGTTGACCACATCCACGCCGTTGTTGATCGAGACCGTGGTGTTATCCTCGAAAGCCGACAGTTGGAGGTAGACGTTGCGAAAGTCACCATACGTGCCGGTATCGCCGCCGCCGAAATGATAAAGGTCCTCGCCGATGGGTATGTCATAGGAGTAGGCGCCGGCGTAAGCCTGCTGTGAATAGACTTCCCACGCCCCTCCGATCTGGGAGTTGCCGAAGGGCCACATCGCGTGGGACAGGGCCACGGAGCTTCCACTGGTGAAGATGTGATCCCCGCCGTCGTAGCGGAGATAGGCCGGATCGCGCTCGGGATCCACGGGTACGTAGCCGGTGAGGTCCGATTCACCGGTGAGATCCTGATCGCTGGTCAAATTGATGTCGTCGCCAGCATAGAGGATATCATCACCACTACCGCCATTTTCGGGATCGCCGTCGCCATAAATCTCCGTGGTGCTCTGAACCGGATGGACCAGATCGGCCTCATAGCCGTCCTCCCAATGGTCATAGTAGACCACCTGATAATCTGCCGTGGCAACCAGGCTGACGGTCGAGCAGATCTTACCGTCCACTTTATGATTATCCTTGATCGCGCGAAAGGCCCGCCAGACGTGTTCCTCATAGCCCAGAACGTAGTACTCCTGGTATCCCGTGGGCTGAGCCTGGACTGTCTTGTCGTATTGGGGCGTGAAAAAGAGGAGCGAGGTAACTATACAGAGCAAAACGAGAATTTGTATTCCTGTCTTCACCCAACGCACAAAATATCTTTGCCAAAACATCATTCCCCCCATCTCCAGTCGCTCTTCCCGAATTCTGAGAAATTTCATTCAAACGTAGCGATGCACTCAACAAATAGAGTCTACCAAAACCGCCAGGATTAAGTCTGTCGTGGATAGCGAAGGTCAGTGGCTGAATTATTCAGCCCGAGGCTTTGGGGTTTGAACGATCACCTGGCGGAAGAAAGAGGATTACACTAAATATTCAACCATAAGCTATTGTATCATCAATTGCAGGAAAAGCAACGTGATTATGTCAGGGGGATTCGAAGCGGTTCCAAGGCC
>CAZANJ010000027.1:13306-14554 GCA_964486415.1 uncultured Anaerolineales bacterium | reverse complement strand
TTGGTAGATTGGTAGATTGGTAAGTTGGTAGATTGGCGCTTGCATCCGTGCATGAACTGTTTTTGGAGGAAACTGAGTGACTATAGAACAAGTACCCGTCGAGACACAGCGCTCCGCCGAGGAGGAAGCGATTCATTGCGTGCGCTGTGGACTTTGTCTTTCCGTCTGTCCCGGCTATCGGGAGAGCCTGAACGAGACCGATTCCCCCCGCGCGAGGGTGGCCTTGGTGCGGGCGCTCCAGGAGGGGTTGCTGGAGGCCCCCTCGGATGGTTATTCCGAGGCCTTTTTCCGCTGCCTGCTCTGTGGCGCATGCACGTTCGTCTGCCCCAGCGGCGTGGCGGTGGACCGTATCCTGGAACTGACGCGCGGCGAGCTGGCCGAGCTGGACCTGCTGCCCGACGTGCTCTCCGATCTGGATGATCGGATCATAAAATACCGCAATATCTCGGCCGAGGAGAATGATGGACGCCTGATCTGGGCCGACAATCTCCCCGAACCTCCCAGCGGGCTGGGTAAGGAGCGGGCCGAGGTGGTATACTTCGTTGGCTGCGTGAGTTCCTTCTTCCCGCGCAGCTACAAGGTGCCCCAATCGCTGGTGCAGATCTTCGACCAGGCGGAGGTCAATTACGCGCTGATGGGCGGCGCCGAGTGGTGCTGCGGCTACCCGATGTTCATCAACGGGGAGCTAGATCGCGCCCGTGAGATTATGCGCCATAACCTCGACGCAGTGCGCGAGATGGGCGCGGAAAAGATCGTGACGACCTGCCCATCCTGTTTCCATTTCTGGAAGCATTCTTACCCCGCAGCGCTGGGGACAGAAGACCTGGGAGTGGAGGTTCAGCACGCCACCGAGTTCCTGGCCGATCTTCTGGAGTCGGGCGAGGTGGAGTTGCACGAGGTGCGGGAAAACGTGACCTACCACGATCCATGCGACCTGGGGCGCAAGGGGGGCGTGATCGAAGCACCGCGTCGCGTCCTGGCCCAGATCCCCGGGCTGCGACTAGTGGAGATGGCCGAGAATCGTGATAGCTCCCATTGTTGCGGCGGCGGCGGCAACCTGGAGAGTTTCGCTCCGGAAGTGGGCCAGGGAGTGGCCCGCAATCGCATCCAACAGGCCGCCGATGTTGGGGCGAAGACGCTGATCTCGGCCTGTCAGCAGTGTGAGCGCACGCTGGCTAACGCCGCGCGGCGCGAGCGGCTGCGCATCCGCGTCAAGGACATCACCGAGATCGTGCTGGAGGCTATGGA
>CAZANJ010000027.1:10959-13206 GCA_964486415.1 uncultured Anaerolineales bacterium | reverse complement strand
ATCATTAAGCAACTTCAGGAAACTATCGGGGCGGAGAAGGTTTTATCCTCCCCCGTGGATTTGATCGCTTACTCGTTCGATGGCACCTTCGAGCAGCAGTTGCCGGACATAGTCGTGCTGCCGGAATCGAACGAGGATGTATCGGCTGTGGTCAGGGTAGCGTCTCAGTATGACACGCCCATCGTGCCGCGCGGTATGTCGAGCGGGCTGGCCGGGGGCACCATCCCCGTCCGGGGCGGCATCGTCATGTCGCTGACCCGCATGAACCGCATCCTGGAGATCGACGAGGAGAACATGACCGCCGCCGTCGAGGCCGGCGTCGTCACCGGTAACCTCCAGACCGAGGTGGAGAAGCTGGGCCTCTTCTACCCACCCGATCCGGCCAGCGTCGACCAATCCACCATCGGGGGCAACGTGGCCTGCAACGCCGGCGGCCCGCGCTGCCTCAAGTACGGCGTCACCGGCGATTACGTGCTGGGGCTGACCGTCGTACTGGCCGATGGTCGCATCGTCAAGACGGGCGGCAAGGCCATCAAGTATGTCACCGGCTTCAACATGAACCAGTTCTTCGTCGGTTCAGAGGGCGCGTTGGGGATTGTCACCGAGGTGATCCTGCGCCTAATCGCCAAGCCGCCCCACGTGCGCACCGCGCTGGTCCATTTCCCCACACTGGAGGACGCCAGCAACACGGTGCATGCGGTGCTCTCGCGGGGCCTGGTGCCCGCCACGCTGGAGATGTTGGACGAGACCGCGATTGAGTGCATTGAGGAGGCGATGAATCTGGGGCTGCCACTGGACGTGGAAGCGATCCTGGTGATCGAGGCTGATGGCGCCGATGAGAAATCGGTTCAGCGGGAGATCGACGCCATCGCCGACATCTGTCTGGAGACGGGGGCCAGCAAGGTGGACATCGCTCGCAGTGAGGAAGAGCGAGCCACACTCTGGCGGGCGCGGCGCAGCGTCAGTCCCTCACTGGCTCGACGAGCGCCCAACAAGCTCGGCGAGGACATCACAGTCCCCCGCAGCGCCATCCCGGAGGCTGTGCGGCGCATCAAGGCCATCAGCGAGGACTACGGCCTGCCGGTCGTGGTATTCGGCCACGCGGGCGATGGGAACCTGCATCCCAACATCCTCTTCGATAAGCGCGAACCGGAGCAGTGGGAAAAAGTGGAGCAGATCGTGGGCGAGATTTTCCGCGTGGCCCTGGATCTGGGAGGGACGCTGAGCGGGGAGCACGGTATCGGCACGCTCAAGCTGCCCTATATGCGCGAGGCGCTGGGGCAAGCGTCGATCAACATCCAATGGCGCGTCAAGCAAGCGCTTGATCCACAGAATATCCTCAATCCGGGCAAGGTGCTTCCAGAGCCATAAGTTACGCCGATCAGCGGATGTGAGTAGGCCAAATTGCTGATTGACTCTTGCCATTAAATGCAGTACAATGTATGTAGTATGGTGCATTGACTGCATTAAATGCAAGAGGAGGGAAAGAGATGACGCTCGTAAAGAAAAAACCAGTGCAGGTCTACTTAGGTCCAAGGCACTTGAACATACTAGAGCGGTTGGTGGAAAAACTGGGCCTTTCACAGGCAGAGACGCTGCGGCGCGGGCTGGAAGCGCTGGCGCGGGAGACCATCCCGGCGAAGGAGGATCCGGCCTGGCAGCTCATCGGGCTCGCGGGCGAGGACACTGACAGCCCAGGGGATCTTTCGGTGGAACATGACAAATATCTGGTCGAGTGGACCGCCAATGAATAGGGTGCTTTTCGTGGATACCGGTGGTTGGCTGGCGGTTTTGGACCCGCGCGATAAGTATCATCGACCCGCCGTGGAGTTCTATCGAGTAGCCCTGAAGCGTTACTCTAGATTAGTGACTACCAATTTGGTGATAGCCGAGACTTACATCGCCGTTCTGAGAGCTGCGGGACATCAAAAAGCGGTTTCTTTCCTTGATCTCATTGAAGATGCGACTTCCATCAAGTGCATCTGGTCAGATCAAAAGCTGGAAGCGCTGGCACGCGATATACTGCGCCGCTATGATGATCAGGATTTCAGCTACACCGACGCGGTGAGCTTCGCGCTGATGGAGCAGCAAGAGCTTGTGGAAGCCTTCGCTTTCGATCACCATTTTTCGGTGGCGGGGTTTAATCAACTCCCTGCCAAGCAGTAAAACGCAACCCAGGCGGTATAAAACGCCTGGGTTTTCTTATTGATTTTAGTTGTAGGGGCGGGTCTCGTGCCCGCCCTGAAA
>CAZANJ010000027.1:0-10859 GCA_964486415.1 uncultured Anaerolineales bacterium | reverse complement strand
ACCTCTACAGGATAAGGAGAAAAGCGTGTTAGAGTTAAAGAAAGGCGTCGACATCTTGTCCGGCATCGGCGGGATCAAGACAGTGGAAGAAGCAAAGGCATTATTTGAAGCCAGATGTGATCAAGAGAACGTGGCGAAGCTGGACGGCATCGCCAACGAAGAGGCGCTCCTGAAAATCGCAAACGCCATCTCAATGACAGATCCCGATGAGGTCTTCGTCAACACTGGGAGCGAAGCGGACAGGCAACGAGTCAGGATCATGAGCATGGCGAAAGGCGAAGAGCGCCCTGTGGCGATGAAGGACCACACGGTTCACTTCGACCTGCCACAAGAGCAAGCGCGGATCATCGACCGCACCTACTACATCGTGAACGAGGATGAGGACACCAGCGTGATGGCCATGAGCCTCCCGCGCGATGAGGCGTATGAGTACCTAAAAACCCATATGAGCGGCATCGCGCAGGGGAAGACGCTGCTGATCGGATTCTTCAGCCGGGGGCCCATCGGGGCCGAGGGCGCGGTCCCGGCGCTGGAGATCACCACCTCGACCTACGTGATGCACTCGGCCGATATCCTCTACCGCCACGTCTACGGGGCTGAAAGCCCTGGACAGTTCGACGCAGAGGTGGAACGAGCGGGATTGTTCTTCACCAACGTGCATAGCGAGGGGCCGAACCGCCCGCAAGACCTGCCGAACGCGCGGGTCTTTATGGACCGCAGTTGGCTGACGACCTACTCCCTGTTCTGCACCTACGCCGGCAACACATTGCTGCTGAAGAAGGGGAATCATCGCTTCGCGGTCGATCTGGCAACCTACTATCAGCGGGAAGAGAAACTCTCGGAGCATATGTTCATCACGGGCATGAGAGGCCCAGGCGGGCGAGTGACTTATTTCGCAGGGGCGGCTCCCTCCGGCTGCGGAAAGACCACCACGGCGATGACGGGCACCGATTTCATCGGCGACGATCTGGCCCAACTTTGGATCGATCAAGATGGATCGCTGCGGGCCATCAACCCGGAGAAGGGTATTTTCGGGATCGTGCGCGACGTGAACGGCGAGAGCGATCCATATCTGATCAAGGCGCTGCGAGAAGAGGGCGCCGAGGTGATCTGGACTAACGTTCTGATCGACGTGCACGGCGTGCCCTATTGGGTGGGGTGTGGCGAGGACTGCCCAGAGAGAGGGGTCAACTTCCAGGGCGAATGGTGGAAGGGCAAGGTGGACGAGAAGGGCGAGCCCGTTCCACTCTCTCATCCCAACGCCCGCTGCACCGTGGATTGTCGGGAGATCGGTAACTACAACGAGGCCGCAGCGGAGGACCCGCGCGGTGTAGAGGTGAAAGTGATAACCTACAGCGGGCGGGACAGCGACACCATGCCCCCGGTGCGCGTCGCCAAGGATCCCGATCACGGCGTCGTCATCGGCGCTTCGATCCTCTCGGCGGCCACGGCGACCGAGGTGGGAGCCAAGGGCGTCCGGCGTCAGCCATGGGCCAACGAGCCCTTCATCCCCGGCCCGCTGGCGGATTATATGGATGCCCAGTTCACTTTCTTCAACTCCGATAAGCTGGCCTACGAGCCGGTGATAGCGGGGTTGAACTATTTCCTCACCGAGGGCGCTCGCGGCGGTGAGGGGAAAGCGTTGCTCGGCGAGAAGCGCGACGTGAAGGCCTGGCTGGGCTGGCTGGAGCTCGTGGCCCATGGGGATGTCGAGGTGATTAAGACACCCATCGGCTTTATCCCCAGGTATGATGATCTCAAAGAGCTTTTTGTCGAGATCGACAAGGAATATCCTAAGGAACTCTACGACAAGCAATTCGCGCTCTACGTGGACAACATCCTCTCCAGAATCGAGTTACAGGAAGAAGCTTATCGCAAAGAGGAAAATGTCCCGTCCAAGCTGTTCGAGATTTACGCGGAGCAAAGAGAAGGACTCGAAGCACTGAAAGCAAAATACGGCCCCATCGTCTCGGTCGAGCAGATGGTGGCTGATCCAGAGTTTTAGCTTGAAACATTGAGACCATTGGAGGCAATGTTTAACATGTCTGAAAAATTGACCAAAGAGGAACTGCTTGCCAAGGCCAAGAAGCCGGCTGAGGACGCGATGCGTCTGCACCCCTTCTTCCGTGGCAAGGTACAGACCGCTCCCAAGTGTGTGGTGCGCGGTCTGGATGATTTCGCCATCTGGTACACGCCCGGCGTGGCCGAGCCTTGCCGCGCTATCCACGAGGACGAATCGTTGGCCTACGAGTACACCAACAAGGGCAACACCGTCGCTGTCATCTCCGATGGCACGCGGGTGCTGGGGCTGGGCAATATCGGCCCCGCAGCGGGGCTGCCGGTGATGGAAGGAAAGGCGCTGATCTTTAAGTATCTGGGAGGCGTGGATGCAGTACCGCTTTGCCTGGACACAAGGGACCCATACCGCATCATCCTCGCCGCCAAGTGGCTGCAACCCTCCTTCGGGGGCATCAACCTGGAGGACATCGAGCAACCCAAATGCTTCCGGGTGCTGGATATGTTGCGCACCGATCCGGAGGTAAATATCCCCGTCTGGCACGACGATCAGCAGGGCACGGCCACCGTCATCCTGGCCGGGCTGATCAACGCGCTGAAAATCGTGGGCAAGAAGATGGAGGACATCAAGGTCGCCGTCATCGGGGTGGGGGCGGCCAATGTGGCCACGATCCGCTTGCTGCTGGCCAGCGGCGTGAAGTTCGGCAACATCTTCGCCTGTGATAGCACCGGGATTTTGCACCCGGAGCGGAAGGACATCGAGCAGCGCAAGATGGAGTATGTGGATAAGTGGCGCATCTGCCGAAATAGCAACGCGGAAGGCCGACGTGGGAAAATAGCCGAAGCGATGCGGGATACCGACGTTTGCATCGCGGCCAGTAAGCCTGGGCCGGGCACCATCTCTCCAGAGTGGGTCGCAGGGATGGCCGACGACGCGATCATTTTCGCCTGCGCCAATCCGATTCCAGAAATCTGGCCATGGGAGGCGAATGAGGCCGGAGCGCGCATCGTGGGCACGGGGCGCAGCGACTTCGCCAATCAGATAAATAACTCGCTGGGCTTCCCGGCCATCTTCCGCGGCGTGCTGGATGTGCGGGCCACGACCATCACCGATGAAATGGCCATCGCCGCCGCCGGGGCCTTGGCCAGCTACCAGGAAGAAAGGAGTCTGGACGAAGAGAACCTTCTCCCGACGATGAGCGATTGGGAGGTCTTCCCTCGCGAGGCAGCGGCTGTCGGCATGAAAGCACAAGAGCAAGGAGTGGCCCGATTGGCTCAATCGTATGAGGAGTTGTTGAGCAAAGCGAAGCAGATCATCCAACAGTCACAGGATATGACCCAGTCCTTGATGGACAAGGGGATAATTCCGCCTGTGCCAGAAGAGTGGTCCTGAATAGGAGGATAAATATGTATGAGTTGATTATCATCGGGGGCGGCCCGGCCGGCATCAGCGCTGCCGCTATGGCGCTCAACCAGCGGGTGGAGACGCTGATCATCGCCGAGCAATGGGGCGGGCAAGCGACTTACACAATGCAGTTGGAGGATACAGAGGGGCGCGAGATCATCACGGGTGAGAAACTGCTGGATGCTTTCCGCCGCCAGCTAGATTATCTCGACTTCGTGCGCCGCTTCGACACGGTGACGGAGGTGAGGCCCGAGGAGAATTACTTCGCGGTGAGGACGGCGCGGGGCGATTGTTTTGAGGGTAAGTCCCTCATCGTCGCGACAGGGGCGAAGCCGATGCGCCTCGATGTGCCCGGAGCGAAGCGGCTGGCCGGGCGTGGGCTGAGTTATTCGGCGGCCACCCATGCCGGTCTCTTCCTGGGGAAAAAGGTGGCAGTGGTGGGCAACGGTCGACGCGCTCAATGGGCCGCCGCTAGCTTGGCCCGCAAGGCCCATCAGGTCTATCTACTGGCGCCGGAACCGCTATTGACGACACCGTTGGCCACAAAACTGCCCAATGTGGACAATCTGGAAGTGATAGAAGGCGCCTATGTAGAGGCGATCAATGGTACATCCTTCGTGGAGGGCGTCACGGTGAAGGGTCCCGAAGGTGAGGAGCGCGAGATACCGGTGCGAGGCGTCTTCGTCAAGCTGCCGCGCACGCCCAATTCCGGCTTGGTGCAAGAGTGGATCGACTGCGACAGCCGAGGGCATATCATCGTGGATATATATTGCGCCACCAGTTGGCCGGGGGTGTTCGCTGCCGGGGACGTGACGTTTGTTTCGGAGCAGGTGCTGGTACACATCGGCCAGGGAGCCAAAGCGACCTTGTCGGCCTACCATTACCTGCTGATGCGTTAAAGATTGCAGATTGCAGATTGCAGATTGCAATCCGCTAGTTACTGAGGATGATGGCGATGAAGGTGGCTGTCATCGCGATCAACACACCGAGCAGGATGAGGGCAGTCACCGTCCGCTCGGTCCGGTGGTGGAAGCGGCCCGTGGCCCAAAGGAATGAGCCCAAGGCCAATGCCGCGCCGAGCAGCACGCCGGTGGTGTAGATAAAAGCGGTGATCATCAAGGCCGGCAAATCCACGCGCACGATCAAGCGCCCAAAGAGGGCTATTGAGAAGCGGCTGCCGAGGAAAGCGTAGCCGGCGCCGCCGAGCAGCCCGACTAGAGTCAGCGCCAGGCCCTTGAGGCGTTCGCGCTCCCGCTCGAGCCACATCGTGACAAATCCCAGCAAGACCAGCGCCAGGGCAAAGGTGAGCACGGTGATGGAGATGAATTCAATCACTGAACACTCGCTAAACACTTGCTAAACAGGTGCAACGCACTTTCGAAAGTGCGTTGCACCTCAGCTTTTAGAACATCGACAACTGTTCCGCCTGCGGAGGCGGCGTGGATTCTGCGATCTGATCCGCGCGCTCTATGATCTCCGGGATGCGCTGCATATCCCGCTCTACGGTGGAGCGCAAGCTGGGGCGATGCAGGGCCGCCGCCGGGTGGTACATCGGATAGTAGACGATGCCCGCGACCTTGCGTGCCTGCCCGTGGACGTGGGAGATGCGAGCATCGGGGAAGGCTCGCGCCATTGAGAATCGGCCCAAGGTGACGACCACAGTGGGCTGGATCAGCTCGATCTGACGTTCTAGGTGGGGCTCACAGGCTTTCATTTCCCCCGGCAAAGGGTCACGATTGCCAGGAGGTCGACATTTGATCACGTTGGTGATGAAGACATCCTCTCGCGACAGTCCAATGCTCTCCAGCAATTCCTCCAGGAACTGTCCGGCTGCCCCCACAAATGGACGCCCTTGTTGATCCTCGTGAAAGCCCGGGGCCTCACCGATGAACATGATCTCGGCATTTTCCGGTCCCTCACCGGGCACAGCCTTGGTCCGCCCCCGATGCAATGGGCACTTCTTGCACTCAGAGATTTTAGCCGCCAACGCATCCAGTTCTGACATACTCCTCCTCCTAAGTCAATTGATCGATGCAATTTCCAGAAAAGATGGATGATGTGTAAAAATTATTGCTGCTCGACTGGCGATTAACAGCACCACCCTATCCAGACCGCTGCAAACGCGCCTTCAATTCCCGGCGCAGCTCGTCAAGACGGGCTTGATAAGCCTTCTCCTGGATCGAAACAGCCATTATCCATGCTTCCTCGCCATCCTGGTAGTATCCTTTGCGCTTCTCAAGTACTCGGAACCCATATTTGAGATATAAACGATGGGCCACGCGATTAGAGGTACGCATCTCTAAAGTCACTAAGCTAGCTTGCGCCTCCATAGCCTTATCCAGCGCCGTCAGCAGTAACAAATCCCCCAGCCCACGGCCACGCCAATCAATATGAATCGCGATTGTGCTGATGTGCGCTACATCTTCGTCCTGCAATCTGAATCCCACATATCCGATCACGCGGCTTTCTTCTTGAAAAGCTAAAGGGGTAAAAACTAAAAATTGACTCAGCCAGCGGCGCCATCCGGCTTTGATTTTCCCCCCGGTGGATGCGCATTCGCCACCCGATGGCTTTAACAAAACATAGTAGCTAGAATTAGGCTGATTCAATTCATGAGAGAAAGCCGATGCAGGCCAAGATAGAGGGAAAGAATGCCGTTCTATGGCAATCACCGCTGGAATATCATCCCGCCTCATCGGGCGAATGGTATAGGCCCAAGCGGCGACCATCAGACCGGATGTTGAAGGTAAATGGGAGTGAGCGTAGCGCTATCATCCACCTCGTCGCGCTTTAGCCGCTGCCACGCCAGCTCCGCCAAGAAGCCCGCACGTCGCAGCCGAGCAGCAGCCGGCAAAAGTACGGCCAGTTCTTCAAGGCCGTTCAGGATTTCAGCGCCCTCGCAGCCGATCTCCCCACAGAAGAGGGTGGGGCGGATTATCTCACTCGCCAGCTTCTTCCAGGTTGTGAGATAGGGCTCTCTGTGCACACGCCATCCTCCGAACTGCCAGCGATAAATGGCAGCGCAAATGCGCCCCCGACCAGCTTGTAGCACAGCGTATAAGGGGCGGCGGTCATGTCCCTGAGCCGAGGCGACCACGTCCAATGTAGGCACGCCTATGAGGGGCAAACCGCGCGCCAAGGCCAAACCTTTCGCCACCGCCATCCCAATGCGTAAGCCGGTGAATGATCCCGGCCCTAAAGTCACCGCGACGCCGCTGAGCTCCTCGATACTCAGGTCGATTTGCTCCATAGCGGCCCTCAAGCGAGGCAACAACTCGACGGTCTGGCGACGAGGAGCTTCCCAAGTATGCTCGGCCCGCACCTGAAACCCATCGTGTAAGGCTAGGCTAGCTCGATCCGTTGCTGTGTCCATTGCAACAAGCATGATTATGCTCCAAAGGCTATGCGACGATATTCCTGTAACAAAGCATTGTGGCGCTCTCCAGAGGCTGCGAAGTGGAGCGTGCGCTGAAACTGATTGACGTGATCCGTAAATCCAAGTTTAATCCAGAGATGCTCCGATGGCATCAGATCATATGCCCGCTCCGCCCACTCCACGATACAAACCGCTCTCTCATCCCCCAGAAACTCTTCAATGCCCAGACTCCAGGCCTCCTCCAAGCTGGAGATGCGGTATAAATCCACGTGGTAGAGTCGCAGTCCATCTTCCGGTCGCTCGTATTCGCGCACCAGCACGAAGGTAGGGCTGATGAGACGCTGCTCCACACCCCAGCCGCGGCCCACCCCTTGCGCCAAGCAGGTTTTGCCCGATCCCAGCGGCCCCTCCAGACAAACAACCTCGCCGCCCCGCAACAAGGTCCCCAAACGTGCGCCCAGGCGCTGCGTCTGGGAGGGATTGCGACTCACAAATTCCAGCATATTTTTGTCCAGAAGAACCATAACCCTACTCCCGCTAAGGATTACTTACTCAGGGAGATTATACAACTGTTACAAAGGCTCGACAAGCGACGGCTAGCGCAAAGTTGGGAGAGGGTATATAATTTGGGTTGCAGGTTGCAGGTTGCAAATGAGCGAACGCGAAATCTCCTGATTGCAGATTACCAACCTAATTTGATAGATATGGAGTAGCATACTGTGAATTATTTGATATTATCCGACATTCACGCTAATCTAGCGGCTATGGAGGCCGTTCTGGATGATGCACCGGACTTCGACGAAATCTGGTGTCTCGGCGATCTGGTGGGATATGGCCCCAATCCCAACGAGTGTATTGAGCTCATTCAGGAATACCCCCATCTCAGCCTGGCTGGGAATCACGACTGGGGCGCACTGGGCAAGCTGGACCTCAGCAGCTTCAACACTGTCGCCCGTGCCGCCAACGCCTGGACTCGATCGGAGCTAACTCCAGAAGCGAAGGATTATTTGAACAGCCTCCCCCCACGTGTGGAGCGAGATGATTTCTGCCTCGTCCACGCCAGCCCCCGCGAACCGATATGGGAGTATGTACTGGACACCAGCCTGGCCTACGTAAATTTCGAGCACTTCTCCACCAAGTTTTGCCTGGTCGGTCACACGCACGTTCCCCTGGGCTTCGAGTTGTACGAGCAACAGCGACGCTGTAAGCCCTTAATCCCACCTCTATCCGCCCCGGTGGAGCTCGGCCCGCGCCGATTGATTATCAATCCCGGCAGTGTGGGACAGCCACGGGACGGCGACCCACGCGCCAGCTATGCGATGCTCGATACCGAGCGCATGACGTGGGAGTTTCGTCGCGTATCTTATCCGATAGAGATTACACAGGAGCGCATGCGCGCTCGCGGCCTACATCGACGCCTGATCAGCAGATTGGAGATGGGCCGCTGAGGAGGAGGTAAAATGCTCAAGCGGATTCCTTGGAAGTTCGTTCTGCCAGCTTTGCTGATCGGTGCCCTGATTGTCTGCGGCGTCATCGGCATGCTGAGTATACTCGGTCCCCGGATAGGGCAGGTCTTCACCGCGAGCACGAGTGGCCTCGATTATGATTATGCACCGGAAGAGCCGGGCAGCGAGCTACAGGCCGGTGCATCCGGCGAATTATCCGCTGTGCCATTCCAGACGCCACGCCTCATTATCTACACCGTCCATATGTCGCTGGTGGTGCGCGACACAGGGGCGGCTATGACCCAGATCGAGGAACTGGCGACCGATACAGGTGGCTACGTCACATCCTCCAGCACGCGGCAGTATGAAGAAGGTGCCCGCGCCAGCATCACGCTCCGCGTGCCCGCCGAGGAGCTGGATCAGATTATGGAGCAATTGCGCGAGCTGGCACTGGAGGTGCGCCACGAGGAAAAGAGCGGCGAGGATGTGACCGAGGAGTATGTCGATCTCAACGCCCGGCTGGAGATTCTGGAGGCCGCGGAGCAGGAGCTGTTGGAGCTCTATCAAGCGCGACAGGAGAGCGGAGAAGTAGAGGACATCCTGGAGGTTTACCGCCAACTGACCACCTTCCGGCAGGAGATCGAATCGCTCACTGGGCGCATTCGCTATCTGGAGCAAGCGGCGGCGATGTCGAAGATCACGGTCGAGCTCACGCCCGACGTGCTGGCGCAGCCGATTGAGGTCGGAAGATGGCGCCCTCAGGGCACGGCGCGAGCGGCGATTGAAGCGCTGATCTCCGGCTTGCGGTTCCTGGTCGATGCGATCATCTGGCTCATTATCCTCGTCCTGCCCCTGGCGGGCATCATCGGCGCCCTCGCTTACGGACTTTGGCGATTGATCCGCCGCTGGCGTCTCCGCCGGAAATCGTCATCTCCTGAAAAATCCTAAAGATTTTGGGACATCTGGAACCTTTCGCCCTCAAGGAACGTCTAGTAAGCGAGAAAGCAAACTAGACATAAGGAGGAGAAGATGAAGAAGAAAATTATGTATGGTCTGATGACTCTGTTTCTGATAGCGATCGCTGCGGGATGCGCGGCCGCACCGACGCCGATGGAAGCCCCGGCTGTCCAAGTCACCGCAGTAATGGAAGGGGAAATGGCAATGGAGGAGAAGGCGGAAAGCTCCTCCGTAGAACAGCCTTCCGAGGGCAGCGCTCCTGTCGCGGACGCCGTGGAGCGGCTCATCATCCGCAACGCATCGCTGGAGTTGGTGGTGGACGATACCGAGGAGGCGGTCGACAACCTCAACGCGATGGCGAGTGAGATGGGGGGCTACGTCGTCGAGTCGAACATGTACACGTATCAGGAGGGAATGCGAGCGCATCTCACGCTCCGCGTCCCGGCCGAGAAGCTCGATGGCGCGCTGGAGCGGGTGCGAGCGCTGGCGACCGAGGTGCGACGGGAGAGCATCTCCGGTCAGGATGTAACCGAGGAGTACGTCGATCTCAAGTCCCGCCTGCGCTACCTGGAGGCGACCGAGGAGCGCTTGCTGGAGTTTATGGACGAGGCGGAGGACACGGAGGCCGCGCTGGAGGTTTACGGGCGGCTGCAGAGCATCCAGGCCGACATCGAGCAGGTCAAGGGGCGCATGCAGTATCTGGAACAGTCGGCGGCGATGGCGACGATTGACGTCGATATCATCCCCAACGCGCTAGCTCAGCCAATTGAGGTTGGCGGTTGGCACCCGGAGGGCACGCTGCGCGGAGCCTTCGAGTCGCTGATCAAGGTGCTACAGTTCTTGGTGAAAGCCCTGATTGTGATCGTGGTGTTTATCATCCCTGTTTTGTTGGTGCTCGCTCTGCCCCTGGTTGGGCTGTTCTTCCTGGTGCGAAAAATCCGGCGGCGGCGACGCGCCCGCAAGGAGGAAGAGAAGAAGAATATGATTGCTTCCAATTCGAGTGAATAACACAGAAAGGAACTAGAAAATGAATAACAGTGTGCTTGGCATAGTCATCGCATTCGCTGTAGGGCTCATTTTGGGCTTGCTGATCGCATGGCTCTACTTGCGACAGCGCATCAGAGAGCACGAGACTCAAATTCGCAACCTACAGACATCTTTGAACGAAAAAGAGGAAAAGCTGCAAGACCTCCAAACGCACCTCCAGGAACAAGATGCCAGCCTCGAACAATTGCGAGACCAAGTAGATCAGAGTGAGGAAACTATTCGCGAGCTGACCACTCAACTTGAGGAACGAGACCAAGAGGTCAGTCAGCTAAGGGAAGCGGTAAGCGAGCGGGACAACCAGATTAGGAAGTTGAAACCGCGCAAGCCAGATAACCTGAAGCGGATTGAGGGGATCGGCCCCAAGATATCCAGTGTGCTCCAGGATGCTGACGTTTTGACCTTCGCCCAACTGGCCGAGACCGACATGAGTAAATTGAATCAGATTCTCACCGATGCCGGTCTGTCCGCGTTGGCGAATCCCAGCACTTGGCCTGAGCAAGCGAAGTTGGCGGCTGCTGGCAAGTGGAATGAACTCAATGCCTTACAAGACGAACTCAAGGGTGGCCGACGGGTGTGATTGGTTTGCCCAGTAGGAACTAAACCGAGAATTGTT
>CAZANJ010000026.1:0-14679 GCA_964486415.1 uncultured Anaerolineales bacterium | reverse complement strand
GCCACAGAAAGCCTCTGGTGGCCTCTGGAGGGCCTTAGAACCGCTACGATTTCCCTAGGTACAACCCGCTTGCCAGTCAAGGTGTGCTGGGGTACAATAAACAAAGTGCGAATCTCGGTCGTTAGAGCGGGCGGATGGATTTTTTTTGGTATGAAAAAGTTAGGTTCTGGAAGAGGTCCGACTATGCGATGGTCTATTGGCACTAAGCTAACTATCGCCTTTCTGATACTCGCTCTCCTGCCGATGGCCGGCACGGCCTACTACAACCTGACCCAAAGTCAGGGCGAAGTCGCAAAGGTCGCCGAGGAAAACCTGCTGGTGCTCTCACGCAGCGTGGCCAGCGAGATCAATCAATTGCTGGTGGAGAACCTGCGCACATCCGCCACGCTGGCCGGTGAGCCGCTGGTAGTGGAATACCTCTCCAGCTCCGCTGAGAGACGCCAAGAGCTGGAACCCCAGATCTACAAGACGCTCCAGAACTTCGCCGAGACCCACCCAGACTTCCCCAACCCAGGCCTGTTGAACGAGGACGGCATCGCCATGGCCGTCTGGGATGTGCCCCCGCAGGTGGTAGGGACCGATTACTCCGACCGCGACTACTACACAGCCGTCAAGCAAAAGACCCCTTTCATCTCCAACGTCATCGTCGGGCGCGTGACCAGCCAGGACGGCGTCTTCCTCGCTAACCCCGTGTTCACGGAGGACGGGGAGGTCGTGGGCATGAGCAATATGAAGCTCGACGTGGAAAGCACCGTCCGGAAAATCATAGACAAGGTTCAAGTTGGGAAGAGGGGCATCGCCTACCTGGTGGATAAAGATAGCGTGATAATCGCCCATCCCAACCGCGAACTCCTCTACCACAGCCTGGGCGAGTTGCCGCCCCAAGCCATCGAGAAGATCGTCGCCTCGGAGCGGTTTGGCATTCTGGAGAATGAGCAGCCGCGCGTCCCCCAGAGCCTGGGCATGAACGATCTGGCCGACGAGCTGATCTCGGCGCAGGAGGCCGGCTCCTACCGCTATTATTCCCCACTCGATCAGCGCCATCACATCGTCGGCTACACTCCCCTTGAGGAGCAATCCTGGACCGTGGTGGTGGATCTGCCCGAGGACCAGTTCCTGGCTCCCTTGCAGCACCTGGGGACGGTGGCCTGGATCAGCGTGGGGGTGGTGGGAGTGATCGTGTTCATCATCTCCATCCTGTTGGCGCGGGGCATCACCCGCCCCGTCAGCCGCCTGAGCGAAGCGGCGGTTGCCGTGGAGAATGATCAGCCCTTCGAGCCCGCCGACATCAAGGATGTAACTGCTGGTCGCGATGAGATCGCCCGCCTGGCGCGTGTGTTCAGCGCTATGGTGCTCGCGCTGCGCCGTCGCGTGAATGAGCTGCGCACCGTCTACGAGATCGGCCAGGAGATCACCGCCACGCTGGATGTGGACGATACGCTGCAGGCCATCCTCGACCGGGTGGGCGGTGTGGTTGCCTACGACGCCGCCGAGATCACGTTGTTCGACCGGCAGGAGAATATCCTGATTGTGACCGCCTGGAGCGGCTCGGAGGGGTTCACTGACACGCGGGGCCAAAGCTACCGACTCGGCGAGGGCTTCACCGGCTCCATCGGGCAGGAGAGAAAGAGCTTACTCGTGCCCGACATCCAGACCCAGACGGACCGCGCGGCGGTCTCGGACCAAATCAGCGAGGGAATGCGCGTCAGATCGCTGCTCGGCGTGCCCCTTCTCATCAGCGACCGCCTGGTCGGCACATTGGAGATGGTCAGCTCTAGCGTCGACGCTTTCGACGAGGATGACCGGCGTCTACTGGAGATCATCGCGCCGCAGGCCGCAGTCGCCATTGAGAAGGCCCAGCAGGTGCGCGAGCGGGAGCAAAAATTGCGCAATCAGATCAAACAACTCCGCATCGAAATTAATCAAGCCAAACGGGAGCGCCAGGTCGAGGCCATCACCGAGACCGATTATTTCCAAACCTTGGCGCAGAGAGCGGCTAAAATGCGGAAGCGTTCCAAAGAAAAGGATGAGTAAATGAGCAGGTTGGGACGCTTGCTCAACGTCCGCCCGGATGAGGTACGTCGCACGGCCCTGCTCTATCTCCTCTGTTCCATAACCCTCCTCGGTTACGTATGGGGCTCGCCGGCCTCAAGGGCGCTGTTCATCAAGAACATCGGGCTCGGCTCCTACTCATTCCTCTTCATTGTCGAATCTGTCTTCACCTTGGCGCTCACTTTGGTCTACGCCGCTTTTGTCGACCGAGTTAGCAACGCGCGTCTGATGTCCTGGATCTGCGTGATCACGGGCATCGCCCTACTTCTCATCGGCCTGCTGCTCATCACCCGCTTGCCCATCGCTTTTTATCTCTTCTACCTGATAGGCTGTGTGGTGCGCGTCATCTTCGCGGTCCACGTCTGGACCTACGTCGCCGATTTTTACGATACTCGCACCGCCAAGCGCCTCTATCCCCTCATCGGTTCGGCCGGGCGCGTCACGGGTTTCCTGGGCGGATTGGCCTTTCCCTTCCTCGTGCGCGTCATCCACACCGAGAACACCCCCTTCATCTGGGCCGGGCTGATGGCGGTCAGCGTCTGGCTGGCGGCCAGCATCCCCCACTGGACCGGAAACGCGGCCTCCTTCAAGGCGCCGGGCCGGACGATGGACGCACTGGAGAACTTCTGGGATGGATGGCGCTCAATTCGAGATTCAAATCTGCTCCGCTTGCTGGCCATCGGCGCGATGACGATGACCCTGCTGTTGGCGCTGCTGAACTTCCAGGTGGACTATGTTTTCTCAAAGGCCTACCAGGACGCGGACGAGCTGGCCAGCCTGTTCGCCCTTTTGACCGGCCTCGCCAATGCCATCGCGCTTCCCTTCCAGCTCTTCCTGCTGGCCCGCATTGTGAACCGCATAGGCGTCAGCGGGACCAATCTTCTCTATCCCCTGCTCGCGGTCAGCAGTTATGGACTGTTGAGCACTTTTGCACTGCTGCCTCTGGCAGTGTTGGGCCACTTCGTGCGCACCGCCTTCCTCTGGGGCATACGCAATCCCGTGGACAACATGCTCTACAACGCCGTGCCCCGCGTGGTGAAGGGGCGGGCGCGGGCCTTCATCAACGGCATGCTGGTTCCCATGGCCACATTCCTGGCCGGTGTCGTGCTCTTCCTGGTCCCCGGGGGCACAGGATTGCCCTGGTACGTCTCCATCCTGGGCGGGCTGGCGGGCCTGGCCTACCTCGCCTCGACCTGGCGCACCCATTCCGCCTATCGAGATGCGCTGGTAAACACACTCTCCGCGGAGGACACCGCCCTCTATCATTTGGCGGGCACGGAGTGGGACGCCAGCGACCGGGCCGCGCTCGATCAAGTTCTGGAGCGTCTACGGGTCAGCCTGGATCAGAATAATGAGAGCGAGATCATCTTCCTGGCCCAACTGGCATACGAGATCGGGGGCCATGACGCGCTGCCGACCTTGAGCGAGATCGTCACAACTGTAGGGGCAACGCCAGGCGCTCGCCCCAAGCGTAGCCCCGTGGTGCGGGCCGCCATCCTGGAGACTGTCGGGGCCACGGGGGCAACTTCATTCAAAGCTGATCAGTTGGTGCGCCAGCTCTGCACCACCTGCCTGACCGATCCAGCTCCAATTGTGCGCCGCGTCGCCTTGAGCGTGCTGGAGGAGCAGCGCGGCCCAGAGGATCTGCCGCTCCTGGCCCAGGCGCTCGATCTGCTCCAAGATCCCGACCCCGGCGTGCGTGTGCGGGCCATCTCGCTGTTACTCCGTTCCGGCGATTTCTACTACCTCACCGCAGCGGCTGGAGCACTCAACGAATTGCTTGACGATGACGACCGCGCACTGCGTGCCCTGGCCCTTTCCACGCTCGGCGAGATGCGCGACCCGCGCTTTGTGCGCACCCTGGTGCCCCATCTGGAGGATTCCAGCGAAGGTGTCCGTCGCGCCGCTGCGCAGGCTGTAGCCGCTATCGCCTCGGTCGACGCGCCGTCCTGGGCCTGTGAACTGGCATTGGAGGCGGCCCAACAAGCCCTCTCTGACCGCGCCGAGGCCGTTCGCCTGGCCGCGGTCCAGATACTGGCCAAGCTGGCCCCCTCCCAGACCCGGCCCGTGCTGCTGGAGGCTCTCCAGGATCAAAGCTATCGCGTTCGCGACAACGCCCGTCAGGTTCTGGAAAGTATGGGCGCCGACGCCGTGAGCGAGCTAGAGAGATTATTGGATACCGAGGATAAACGCGCCCGCGAGTCGGCGATTGTGGCGCTCCTCCACCTCTCGACCGAGCAATACCGCGATCGGGCCGAAGCGGAACTGCAAGGCCTCTCCGAACAGGCATACCGCAACATTTTGCTGATGGACGCCCTGGCGCCCCTCGATTTCTCCGGCGCTGCGCTGGCAGTGCATACCTTGAAGGACCGTAATCAGGCCCTGCTGGATCAAATTTTCCGCGTTCTGGCGGCGGTGCATGGGGATGAGGCGGTCGAAGTGACGCGGCGCAATTTGCAAGCCGACGAACATCATCCCGCCAATCGTCAGAAGGTGGCCAACGCGATTGAGGCGCTGGAGACGATGACCTCGCCGCTGATGGCCCGCCTCATCGCTCCCCTGAGCGCCGCGAACGGGTCACGTGGTTTTCAGGTCACAGAGCAGATGCTGAATCTGGCCCAGGAGGAGATCGGCCTGCCAGTCATCGATCCGGAAGCAGCGCTGGATGTGCTAATCCAGGATTATGATCCCTGGCTGACGGCTGTGGGCGTACATCTCAACTCGCAAATCTCAACCAGGCTGGAAAGATCGAAGGATGACAAATTGGCGGTTCGGCGAGTGGGTAAATTGGCACGTCTCAAGCCGAAGGAGGTTCCCATTGTGAGCGAAGAGATGCTCTCCACGGTTGAAAAGGTCATATTCCTGAAGGAGGTGCCCATCTTCAACGAGATGACAGTGGCGCAGATTCGCACGCTGGCCGGCATCGCCGAGGAGCTCAGCTTCGATGAAGATGAGATCATCTTCCGGGAAAGTGAGCCGGGCGACACGCTCTACGTAGTGGTCAGCGGGCGGGTGGGCCTTGAGCACGAGGCCGAAAGTGGGAGCGGCTCCGTGGCGCGGCTCGCTACGCTGAAGTCACGTCAGTATTTCGGCGAGATGAGCTTATTCGACCAGGCGCCGCGCTCGGCCACCGCCATCGCTATCGAGCAGACGATCCTGTTGAGCATTCGTCGCGAACCGCTGATCGCCCTAGTCGAGGGCGATCCCACCCTGGCGCTGGAGCTGATCCGCGTCCTCAGCCAGCGGCTGCGGGAGGCCAACGAGCAATTGGCACGCAAGACGAAGGCCGCGCCGCGCAAGCTCCAGAAGCTATACGACCAGTTGATGTGACGAATGAAGAATGACGAATGACGAATGAAGAACGGCGAAGCGGCTTGATATATGATTGGAATGCTGACTGCGCGGCTTCAGATTCGCCCGCGCGGAGGGTGGGATTGTTCGACGAGACGCTGCGGGACGGGCTTCAATCTCCCTCCGTCAGGCAGCCGCGTGTGGAGGAGAAGCTGCGTCTGGTGCATTTGATGGCCGATCTGGGAATCGACGAGGTGAACGTCGGTTTGCCCTTCGCCGGGGAGCGATTTTCGCGCGACGCGGCCATCCTGGCGCGGGAGATATTCGACCGAAAGTTGCCCCTCGATTGTCTCTGTGGTGCCCGCATCTTGCGAGAGGACATCGAGCCCATTGTCGATATTGCGCAGCACGCCGGCGGCCCGGTAGGCGCGGGGCTGTTCGTCGGCTCCAGTCCCATCCGCCGCTACACGGAGGGCTGGGAGGTCGCGGATTTGCTCCAGAGGATCCGCGAGGCGGTCGGCTTCGCTATAGATCACGGCCTGCCGGTGATGTTCATCACCGAGGACACCACCCGCACCGATCCTGAGACTCTGCGCCAGATTTACAGTACGGCCATCGAGTGCGGAGCTTCCTTGATCGTGATCAGCGACACCGTCGGTCACGCTACCCCGGAGGGCGCGGCGCGGCTGGTGCGCTTCGTGCGGGATTTTATCGGGCCGGATGTGGTGATCGATTGGCACGGGCACAGGGATCGCGGGCTGGCGACCGCTTGCGCGTTGGCCGCCGTCGCAGCCGGCGCCGACCGAGTTCAGGCCACGGCCCTGGGGATGGGCGAACGGTCGGGGAATACGGCGATGGAACAGGTGTTGGTCAATTTGCAACTGCTGGGCTATTCTGAGCGAGACCTGACACACTTGACCGAATACTGCCGCCTGGCGGCTGAAATTTGCGACGTGCCCATGTCGGCCAGCCAGCCCATGGTCGGCAGCGACGCTTTCCGCACCGCCACGGGTGTGCATGCGGCGGCAATCGCCAAGGCCATAGAAATGGGCAGTCAATGGCTGGCGGATTGCGTTTATTCCAGCGTGCCCGCCTCCGTGATCGGACGGAAGCAGAAAATCGAGGTCGGCCCGCTGAGCGGAAGCAGCAACGTGCGCCACATGCTCGGTCAGCTCGGCGTTGAGCCGAACGATGAGCTGGTAGAGCGCATTCTGGACGTAGCCAAGTCATCGGATCACGTTTTGAGCGAGATCGAACTGCTGCGGACGATTGTAGGCGTCCTCAGCGCTATGATCGAGATTCAAGAAAGGCAAGAAAGGCAAGAAAGGAGATAAACAATGTCGAGAATTGTATCCATTCACTCATTCCGCGGCGGCACCGGAAAATCGAACCTCACGGCTAACGTCTCGGCCCAGTTTGCCAAGAGAGGTTATCGCGTGGGCGTCATCGACACCGACATCCAGTCCCCCGGCATCCACGTCATCTTCGGGCTGGAGGAAGATAAGATGGACAAGGCGCTCAACGATTACCTTTGGGGTCGCTGCGCCATCGAGGAGGCGGCATACGACGTGAGCGCCAAGATCGGGGAGAGAGAAGCGGGCGGTGGCATTTACCTGATCCCATCCAGCATCCGCGCCGGTGAGATCGCGCGGGTGCTGCGCGAGGGGTATGACGTCGGCCTGCTCAACGATGGCTTCCAGGACCTAATCACTCGGCTGGATCTAGATTACCTGTTCATAGATACCCACCCAGGGCTAAACGAGGAGACGCTTCTCTCCATCGCCATCTCCGATTTGCTAATCATCATCCTGCGCACTGACCAGCAGGACTTCCAGGGCACGGCTGTGACGCTGGATGTGTCGCGCAAGCTGGAGGTGCCTAACTTGTATCTGGTGGTCAACAAGGCCATTTCCTCCTACGAGCCAGAGGCCCTACGACGGCGGATAGAGGAGACCTACGATGCCACGGTGGCCGCGATAATTCCTCTCTCTGAGGATGTGGCCTCTATGCAATCCTCCGACATCTTCTCACTCCGTTTCCCCGATCACCCCATATCCGGCGAGATTAGGAAGATCGCCGATAATATAGAAGCAGCGGGGTAGGGACCGGCCATGGTCTGTCATAAATGCGGCGAACCGGCCATCGGTATCTGCAAATTCTGTGGGCGGGCGGTATGCAAGGACCATCACACCACGACGCAGCCGGTGATGTTGGCAATGTACCTGGGCGGGGAAAAAACCCCCAAAGCGGTGGTGGTCACCAATGTCCTCTGGTGCGGCGAATGCCGACCGCAGCCAGAGCCAGTGGAGATGCGCGAGTTTTACTAGCTCGGGGGGACGTATGAACATATTCGAGCAAATTCAAAGCGAAGTTCAGGTACGGGAAAAACGCGAGGGCATCCTGCCCGCCGACCTGCTGGATCTATCCCCGCCTGTGCGGCGACTGATGACGCACATCACTCGCGCGGGAGAAATGACTGTAGAAGCGGCTGCGGAATACCTGGAAGAACCACTCTCTGATGTGCAGCACATGCTGGACACCCTGACCGCGGAGGGGTATCTTGAGCGCGAGAAACAAGGCGAGGACTGGGTCTACCGAACCCGCTTCGCCCGCAAACGAGGACACACCGTTCCAGCCGGCATCTGGTCGGCACTGGAGGACTAGCGTAGGTGTAGGGGCGGGTCTTGTGCCCGCCCAGATACCCTCTCGCTAGGGTGAGGGGGGAGGTGCAACATCTGGATCAAACTGCTGCGTCGCTTGGCCCCCCTGCTACCGACCGCCCTTTTCGAGCGATTGCGGGCCGTCCCCTCTCCGACGGAGCTCCCGGCGGAGGATGTGCGCGATTTTGCCGACACCCTCCAGCAGACGATTAATCATCTCGGCTCCCTCCACCACACCCTCACCAACTTCGTTCCCCGTTATCTGCTCGATCTCTCCCCCACGCCCGGCGAGCCCCATGGCGAACTACTGGGAGGCTCCTTCATCTTCGCCGATGTGACCGGCTTCACCGCCCTCACCGGCGAGCTCTCCAAGCGGGGCGCCGCGGGCCTGGAGGAGATGAATCGCCTGATGTGTACCCTCTTTGGCGCGCTCCTCGAACCCCTGCTGGATTCCGGCGGTGATCTGCTCGTCTTCGCCGGGGACGCGGTTCTGGCCTACCTGCCCGCCCTCCCCGACCAGCCCGAAGGTCAAGACGCCCGCTGGGCCGCCCGTACCGCCCTCCGGCTGGTGGAGGCAATCGCCGAATTCGGTCACATTCGAACCCCCTACGGCGAGTTCTCCCTCACGATGAGCGCCGGCATCGAGCGGGGCCGGGCACTCGCCGCCGTCATCGGCGTCCGGAAGCGAATGGAGCTCATCATCTCCGGGGGGCCGGTGCAAGGCGCGACGCGGGCTGAAGGGCTGGGCGAGCCGGGCCAGGTGATCGCCGGACCGGGCCTCCTGCCCCTCCTGCGCCATGAGAACGAATTCATCCTTCAGGGCAACCTGGTCGCGGGCATCCGGGGCGGGGAGCTGGACGATTACGAACCGGTGCCCCCGGCCCGCCATCGCCGCCGCATCTCGACCATCTTCAGCCGCCGCATCCCCGATTTGATCGAGCATCTCCAGTACGCGCTGACCCAGGTGGAGGCTCTGGCTCCCTTCATCCCACCCGCCGTCTTCGCTCAGATCGCCCAGGGGAAGGACTTCCGCCAACACCCGCCCGTGGCAGTCCAGTTCGTCAACCTCCTGGGGATAGAGGAGCTGGCCCTTGGCCCGGCCGGCCCTGAGTTCGCCACCACTGTGCTCCAGAGATACTTCGTCCAGGCCCAGGAGATCATAGCCGACCGGGAGGGAATCATCAGCCACGTGGACCCCTACGCCAAAGGCTTCACGCTGCTGAATGTCTTCGGCGCACCAACGCACCACGAGGGTGTCCCGCGCCTGGCCGCCTCCGCCGCGCTGGAGGCCGCCAGCGCCCTGGAGCGAGTCAACCGGGAGTTCGCCCTGGATCCGCCGCTGACCCAGCGGACCGGTATGACGTATGACCGTATCTTCACCGGCGAGATCGGCTACCGCCATCGCCGGGAATATGTCACCGCCGGGCCGGCGGTCAACCTGGCGGCGCGGCTGATGAGCAAATCCGATCCCGGTCAGATTGTGCTCGATGCGGTCGCCTGGGAGGCGGTGCAGGCCGACTTCCGGGCCGAGGCTCTATCTCCCATTCCCCTCAAGGGCATTCCCGAACCAGCGCCGCGATTTGCGCTGCTGGGAATGAGCCAGGGCGAAGGGCTGCGGCTCGACGATCTGCGGTTGACGGATTATCCCCTGGTCGGCCACCGCGAGGAGCTGGCGTTGCTGAAGGAGCGGCTAGATTCGGCCAGCGCCGGTCGTGGGGAAGCCTTGGCCCTCATCGGCGAGGTGGGGCTGGGCAAAAGCCGCCTCGTCGCTGCGCTGGCCCATTATGCTCACCAGAGCGGGATGACCGTCCTGAGCGGGCGCTGCCGACCCTTCACCCAAACCGTTCCATACTCACCCTGGGCCGAGCTGGTCGGGTGCTGGTTCGGCTTGGACGCGGATAAGTCTGACGAGGAGCGGAGCCAGGCTCTGCGGGCGCAGCTTGCACGCTTCGATCTGCCCGATTCCTTCCCCGCCTGCGCCGATCTGCTGGGGCTGCTTCCCGGCAAATCCGAGGGGGAGTTTCAAGAACCGGTCAGACCTCAAGAGCCTGCCGGTTCCTCCGGCCTCTTCGCCAAACTGAGGCAGCAGGCGGAGTGTGAGCCGGAGAGCGGCGCGGGCTGGGGCGATCTGCTGACGGAAAGCGTGGCCCAGCCCTCCCCAGGTACATGCCCAGATTCGGCCCCGGAGGTAGATTTGCCTTCTTCCATCTGGGAGACGCTGCACGAGCGGGTTTCCATCTCCCAGGCGCTCCACTCCCTCCTGGAGCGTCAGGCGCTCCGGCGGCCCACGCTGCTGGTCATGGAGGACATCCAGTGGATGGATGATGAGGCGCGGGAAATACTTGAGGCGCTGCGCTCAGCGGCCCCTGAGTGGCCCTTGTTCCTGCTGGTCACCGCGCGTGCTGAAACTGACTGGCCCGGCGAGCGGCTCTCGCTCTCGCCCCTCTGCGCCACCGAGGGCCGAAAATTGGCCGCTTACGCCCTGCGAGCCACCCGTCTGGATTCAGAGTTAGCCGACTGGCTGCTGGCCCAGACCGGAGGCAACCCGCTCTTCATTCTCTCCTATTGTCATGCCCTGCGGGACGCCGACGCTGTGATGGTCGAGCCCATCAGCGGCGAGGCGCGGTGGAGCGGGCCGCCGCCCAAGCTGCCCCTCTCGCTACAGGAGGCGCTGCTGGCGCGGGTGCATCGCCTGGATCAGGTGGCCCAGGAGGCGCTGCGGCATGGTGCGGTCATCGGAGTCGCTTTTTCCGCGCAACTCCTCAAGCACGTGTCAAGCACGTATGCACAGGATGCGCTTCCCCCCGACCGATTGGACGAGGCGCTGGATCAGGCGGCCCGGCGGGGGCTCATCTCCCCGCCGCCACCGGCGCAAAGCTACAGCTTCAGCAGCCAGGCCCTCCACGAGGCCATTTACGCCACGCTCTCCCACACCCGCCGTCGAGTCTGGCACGAGCGGGTGGGGGATTATCTGGCCCGGTCCGCCGGAGAATGTGAGGAGTCGACCCGCTACGAGCGGCTGGAGCAGATCGCTTACCATTACAGCCGCAGCGGCGTTTCCCACAAGGCCGCTCGTTTCAACCGGCTGGCCGGCGACAAGGCCCGCGCCCGTCGGGCGGACGAGACAGCGTTGGCGCTATACGCACAGGTGGAAGAGGCCGCACGGGGCCTGGAGGATGGGGAAGAGGTCGCCGCCGAGCTCTGGCGAGCTCAGGAGGGCATCGGGGACATCCGCGCCCTGCGCGGCGAGAGCGAGTTAGCCCGCAGTGCCTACGGAGCCGCTTTACAGAACGAGTCATTGCAACCCCAAGACGCCCACCGCTTGAGGACCAAGCTGGCTTTGCTGACCCCTCTGGAGAGCGAGGCGGATTTGGAGGATGCCTCGCCACCGGCCTGAAGAGCCGGGGCTGGAATTATTGTAATCTTCGGTTCAGGCACCTCCCGCCAGCCTCCGCAGCCCGCCGATCACATCCTCCCCCAGATGGAAGTGAATGACCCGCCGCCCCGCATCCCTCAACGCTTGCCGATCTCCCATAGCCTGGGCCATCTCCAGCACGCCGAAGGTGATGTGCGCCCCCGATGCGTCCGCTTCTTCGGGAATGGCGGCGTCGCTGGGATTATCCGCCGTGAATTGAACGAAGAGCCCATTTCCGGCGTCGCCCTTGTGCAACTGTCCGGTGGAGTGCAGGAATCGCGGCCCGTAGCCGACCGTCGTCGCCAGCCGGTAGCGATCGCGCAGTTGGAGGCGCAGGTTTTGCAACGACTCCGTCGTCGCCGGTGTGGGCTGCACGTAGGCTTGCAGGGCGATGTAATCGCGGGGGAACTCTCCTTCTGCCCCAGCCTGGGCCAGGAAATCGTGCAGCGCTGCGGACGTCAGCGGCGCCGATTCTGTGTCGGGCAGCTTCCCCTTCTCCCGATATTCGGCCATCATCCGCCGCGCCTGCACCTTGGCCGCCTCGACGTTGGGCTGATCAAAGGGCTGAATGCCCAGCCGGTAACCGGCCACGGCGACGGCCAGCTCCCAGAGGAACATCTGCTCACCCAGATCGTAGACATCGCGCAGAATCAGCTTCAGCAGCGGATGGCCGGCTTTCTCCAGCCTGATGAGGGCCGGAGCGTGGGTCTCATCCGCGCCCAACTGTAGATGGACGAAGAGGCGGTCGTCGCCGTATACCTCCGCTGGCCCCAAAGGCTCGCCCACCACCGGCAGAATCCCGGTGCCCGACTTGCCCGTGCTCTCGGCGATCAGCTGCTCCAGCCAGTCGCCGAAGGGCGCTATCTTATCCGAAGCGACGAAGGTGACCTTGTCACGACCGGCCCTGGCGAGTTCGCCGAGGATGGCGCCCAACTCGCTGGCCGGGTTCGGAGTGGAGCGACAGTCGGAGGCCATTGCCTGCGCTCCTTCCAGCAAGCGCTCAAGATCAAGGCCCACCAGCGCCGCCGGAGCCAGCCCGAAATATGAGAGCGCCGAGTAGCGCCCGCCGATGTTGGGGTCGTTGAGGAGTACTGCGCGGAAGTCGAGCTTCTCGCCCAGCCCGACCAGCTTGCTGCCCGGATCGGTGATGGCGACGAAGTGCTCGCCCGCGCGTTCTTCGCCAAACTCCTCAAGGGCGCGATTGTAGAAGAACTTGAAAAGGGAAATCGTCTCGGCCGTGGAGCCCGACTTGCTGGCGACGATGAAGAGCGTCTGGGCCAGATCGATCTGCGCGGCGCGGGCCAGGACTGCGCCCGGATCTGTGGTGTCCAGCACCGCGAGGGCCAGGCCATCCTCCGCCGCGAAGACTTTGCTGAAGACATGCGGGGCCAGGCTGGAGCCGCCCATTCCGAGCAGCAGGACTTGGCTGTATCCATCGGCTCGCACCTCCTCGACCAGGTTCTCCAGGCGCGGCAGGTTTTCCTGCATCGCGTCGGCGATGTGCAGCCAACCCAAACGGTTGGTGATCTCGTCCGGCTGGGGCTTCCAGACGGTGTGATCGTGCTTCCAGATGCGGGCGATGATCTCCTCTCGCGCCATCTCGTCCAGGGCGGCGTCCACGGCTTTCTGATATGCGCCCAGGTGGGCTTCCAGCGCGGTGGCTGGGGATTTGCTGCTTGGGTGTAATTTTGTCATCGCTTGCTCTCCTCAAGTTAGTGTGGGATTCGGAAATAAATAACGCAGTAGCGCAAAAGTCACCCCGTTGTATATCGCTCCTGGCGGACGTGCCGTCCGGCGCGAGCAGAACGGGGTTACTTTTGCTCCAGTGCTAAATAACCTACCCATGCATCAGGAGTTTTCCACTTGAGAATTCGGAAGTCTTCCGATGATTATTTCGGGGGAAAACTTAGCTTCTAAGTGTCAAGATATGCTGTGCAATGGGCTTTTTGAGACTTCCGAATTCTGATGACAGCTTACTGGAAAACTCATGATGCATACACGGGCGTGTACGGAGGGATCGACCCTACATCATAAACTTAGACGGCGGTCTCGCCCTAGAGGATGATCTGCTGCGTCGGGAAGGGCAGCTCGACGTCGTGCGCCATCAGTTCCTCCTTGAGCGTGGAGGTAACGCGGCTTTTCACGCTGACCACATCTGACCGCGCCGAGTTGGTCCACCAGCGCGCGGTGAGAACGACGCTTGAGCCGCCCAACTCGGAGACCACTACGTCCGGGGCAGGCTCCTCGCAGACGCCGTCCACTTTTTGCACTACTTCCAACATCAGTCGCGCCACTTCGCCGATATCCTCATCGTAACCGATACCGACCCCGTAAGAGGTGCGCCGCTTATCGAAGGCCGTGTTGACCATCACCGATTGGGTGAACAGGTCGGCGTTGGGGATGACGACCCGGCGTCCGTCATAGGTCCTGATCACCGTGGCCCGTGTCTCTATGTCCTCCACGGTTCCTTCGAAATCGCCAACGATGATCTGATCCTTGACCTTGAATGGCTCGGTCAGGAGCAGCAACACCCCGGCCAGGAAGTTCTGTAAGATGTCCCGAAAGGCGAAGCCGACTGCCACACTGCCGATGCCCAGTAGCTGGATCAGCTCCCCGGTCGTGAAGCTGGGCACGGCGACGTTGAGGGCCAGGAGGACACCCAGGCTTATGACGAGCCAGCGTGCAAAGCGCGCCAGCAGCATCTCGGCCCCTGGCGCCAATTCGGCTCTTCTTGCAATCCGGCTGACCGCCTGCTCGACCCAGTTGGCCGATACGTAAAACAGGCTGAAAATGACGATCGCCAGCCCAATGCTCGGCAAGGCGCTGAAGAAGCCATTGACCATATCCTGAACCGTCTTCCAGGCTTGCCACACATCCATCCTTCACCTCTTGTTTTGATAAGTATGTCGGGCTAAAAATTTTTCACGCCAACCTAAGGAGTCGTTCAAAAACAACTTCGCATTTTGGTGACTAGCGATAAATCACCCTGAGCTTGTCAAAGGGCGATTTCGAGCGGGTTTTCGAAGCTAGTGGTACGTTCCAAAAGTCTTTGGGGTAATTCGCGCTTGTCACCCTCACCCTAACCCTCTCCCTCTGAGGGAGAGGGGACGCGCTTCCCTCTCCCCCAAGGGGGAGAGGGCTAGGGTGAGGGGGGTAAACCCGATTAACTAGCAAAATCGCTTTACCCCAAAAATTTATGGGAGAGACCACTAGCTACCGGACACTTGTAGAATCCAGCCAGCGAGCAAGCATCCTTCGACA
>CAZANJ010000025.1:0-15000 GCA_964486415.1 uncultured Anaerolineales bacterium | reverse complement strand
ATCCATCTTAAGGAAGATGCCATACGTGAGAACAAAACCACAATCACTTGGGAAGATGTTGAAAAGTATCTAACCGCCTTTCTGAAGGAGGAAACAAAATGAAAGCTATATCTGTAAGTGATGATGTTTTCGAGGTTGCCTCCGTGCTCGCATCCACACCTGAGAGTTTGTTGAAGCAGGCTTTAGCTCAATATGCAAAAGAAGAACAAGCTGCTTGCGAGCAAAAGCTGGGTCGTCTTTACCTGGAGGAGCACAAGTTGCGTCGTAAGTACAGGACGGGGTTGGCCGGATTGGGCAAGCGCCTAGAAGCACTGGAGATGAGAGAGGATTTCGAGGAACTCACTGTGGGCGATGTCACCGTTCTGGAGGCGGTCTCTGACACCCGGCGTTGGGAACATCTGCTGGAGGACGTGGCTCAACAAGAGGAGCGGCTGCGCAAGTTGCAAATTCTGGCGCAGACCGCGAAGTGATGCTGGATCAGGCCTTGTATTGAACGATGGCTACCTGTCACGTCTGCCGCGCAAAGATATGGTAGCCAGACGGCATAGAGTATTCGCTGACGCTAACGTGCGCGTCATATCCCTGTTTGTCATTTTACATTTGTTAATTTGTCATTCATTGTTCTTGGAGTTAACCTATGACACATAACCCAGAGTCCCCCCCCGTCGTCATCCTTTGCGGCGGGATGGGCATCCGGATGGGGGACGAAAAGCCCAAGATGCTGGTGCGTGTTGGCGAGCGCCCTATTCTCTGGCACGTGATGAAAATTTACGCCGCCCAGGGATTCACCAACTTCATCCTGGCGCTGGGCTACCGGGGCCAGGACATCAAACGGTATTTCCTGGACTACGATCCGATGACGCGCGACTTCACTCTCTCGCTCGGCGCCAACCCCGCCATCCAGTATCACGCCCCCAGCCGCGAGGCCAACTGGAACATCACCTTTGTCGATACCGGCCTGTACACCCAGACCGGCGCCCGTATTCACAAGGTAGCGCATCACATTGAAAGCTCTACTTTCTTCGCCACTTACGGCGATGGCGTGGCCAATATCGATCTGCGGGCATTGCTGGACTTTCACCGCCGGTCGGGCTGTATCGCCACCATCACGGGCGTGCGTTCCTTCTCCCGCTTCGGGGTGTTGCGCACCGATGATCAGGGACGGGCTGCCTGCTTCGAGGAAAAGCCTCTGGTGGACGCTGCGATCAATGGCGGCTTTTTTGTCTTCGAACAGGGTGTCTTCGACTATTTAGAGGGCGGCGACGATGTGATCCTGGAGCGAGAGCCCTTGCAGCGCCTGGCCGCCGATGGGCAACTCGCAGTTTACGAACACTCCGGCTTCTGGCGAGCGATGGACACTTTCAAAGATGCGCAAGAAATGGACTCCATCTGGCGCGAAAGCGCCCCTTGGAAAGTCTGGAAATGAGGATCTGATGCACAATCAACCCACAACTCTTGAAGCGCAAACTCTCGATTCTGATTTCTGGCTCGACCGTCCGGTCTTTATCACCGGGTGCACCGGATTCTTGGGGTCGTGGCTGGCCATAAGATTGGTCGACGCGGGCGCCAACGTGGTCGGCCTGGTGCGCGACGCAGTGCCCTTCTCCCAACTGCGCCGCTCTGGTTATCACGAGTGTATCTCCCTCGTGCGCGGCGACGTCACCGACTACGCGCTGGTCGAGCGCGCGCTCAACGAGTATGAGATCGACACCGTCTTCCACCTGGCCGCCCAGACCATTGTCACCATCGCCAACCGCGCGCCGCTCTCCACCTTCGATACCAACATCAGGGGCACGTGGACCGTTCTGGAGGCAGCCCGCCGCTCCCCCCGCGTCGCCCGCGTGATCGTCGCCTCGTCCGACAAAGCCTACGGCGTGCACGAGGAGCTGCCCTACACCGAGGACGCGCCCCTGCTGGGATGCTACCCCTACGATGTGTCCAAGGCCTGCGCCGACCTGATCACCCGCGCCTACGCGGCGACCTATGACGCTTCGGTGGCCGTCACGCGCTGCGCGAACCTCTACGGCAGCGCTGACCTCAACTGGAGCCGTCTAATTCCCGGCACGATGCGCAGCGTCATCAGGGGTGAGCGTCCCATTATCCGCTCCGATGGCACCTTCCTGCGCGATTATCTCTACATCAAGGACGCCGTCGCCGCTTATCTGACACTGGCCGAGCATCTGGATCGACCAAACGTGAGCGGAGAAGCCTTCAACTTTGGGATGGACGATCCCCACTCTGTGCTGGAAGTGGTGGAGACCATCATCGCAGTATCCGATGACCCCACACTGGAGCCGGTGGTGCTGGATGAGGCACCGCATGAGATCGAAGCTCAGTACCTCACCAGTGACAAGGCCAAGCGTTTGCTGGGATGGCGCAGCCGTTACTCGATGGAGAAGGGGTTGCGCGAGGCGATGGCCTGGTACCGTGATTTTCTCGGCGGATAGATCGGAGTGAGGGCTGTGGATTGGTCTAAGGAGCGTGTCCTCGTCACCGGTGCCACGGGCTTTATCGGGCGACATCTGGTGCAGCGCTTGGCGGAAAAGGGAGCGCAAATTTACGCTTGCACGTCTCCCGCCATTCTCCAATCTCCAATCTCCATTCTCCAATCTCCAATCTCCATTCTCCATTTTGACATGCGCGATGCCGAGGCTGTAAAATCCGCCGTGGAGGAGGCCGATCCCAGCGTCGTCTTCCACCTCGCCGCTGCCGGCGTCACCGATCCCTCCATCGCCCCGGCATTGGCGCTGGAGGTCAACGCCGGAGGTGCCATAAATCTGCTAGAAGCGCTGCGCGGGCGTGACGTCCGGCGGGTGGTGCTCGTCGGCACTTGCCACGAGTACGGCGCCGGTCAGCAGACCGAGGTGAACGATGATCGATTTGGGATGGAATGCCTGGACCCCTTCAACGCTTACGCCGCCTCGAAGGTGGCTGCCTGGGCCTTCGGGCGGATGTACTGGCGGGCGCACGGCCTGCCCGTCGTCACCGTGCGACCTTTCCAGGTCTATGGGCCAGGCCAATCGAGCCGTGCGCTGATCCCGGCGGCCATCGACGCGGCCTTGGCGGGCGATAACTTCCCCATGACGCCGGGCGAGCAGGAGCGCGATTTCATTTACATCACGGACGTGGTGGAGGGTATGCTGTCAGCCGCAGAGACGCCCGAAATCGACGGCGAGAGTCTCGATCTGGGGAAGGGCATCGCCTGGCCCATCCTGCAAGTCGTCGAGCAGATCTGGCGCCTGGCGGGCGGAACGGGCGAGATAAGGCCCGGTGCGCTGCCCTATCGCCCTGGCGTGGTGATGCACATCGTCGCCGATGCGGAGCGCACGGCGCGGTTGACCGGCTGGCGGGCGCAAGTGCCGCTGGAGGAGGGGTTAAAGCGCACAACAGCGTGGATGCAAAGGGATTACCGGTAGTGGATAAGTGCAAAGATCGCATAGAACTGAAATGGATTCGAGTTCAGGTGCAATCAGACGAATACGAATTCTCTGAGCATGCAGAGCAAGAGCGGCAAGCTGATAGAATACCGATTGCTGATGTGGAACGCGCTCTACTTGACGCGGAGATTATCGAAGATTACCCTGACGACCCGAGAGGGCCGAGTTGCCTCGTCTTAGGTTACGGAGCTATGGGGTATCCAATTCATTTGGTGTGCGGTAGAACACCAAACGGGACTTTACGGATCATCACTGTGTACATACCCTCATTGCCTAAGTGGCTTAGTGCTCGAACAAGAGCAAGGAGGTTGAAAGATGGCTAAATATGATGATTGCTCTCTCTGTGGGGGGAGGGTGCAGGAGAGGCTTGTAACCAAAGTGTGCTGGTGGGGCGATAAATTAGTGGCTGTTGTGGAGAATGTCCCCGCCGGCGTATGTGACCAGTGCGGAGAACGCTACTACAAAGCGCATGTGTTGAAGGAAATTGAGGCTATGTTGAGTGAAAAAGAAACCTTTAGATCGATTAGGATCCCTCTGGCCTCATTTGCACCATCGTGATCTCCCAATAAATATGATGAACCAGATCAATCAGCTACGCAATGAGATTATAGCCAAGGCGGTCGAATACTATCACGTGGCCCACGCCGACCGGTCCTTTGAGCCCGGCGAGACGCGGGTGCATTACGCCGGCCGCGTCTATGACGAGCGCGAGATAACGGCTGCCGTCGATGCGGTGCTGGATTTCTGGCTCACCGTCGGCCCGCGCACCGACGCCTTCGAGAAGGGACTGGCCGATTTCCTGGGGCCTTGTGCCACTGGCAAGCGGCACGCCTTCGCGGTCAACTCCGGCTCCTCGGCCAACCTGCTCGCCGTCGCCGCCCTGCGCTCCCGCCGCGTCGAGCGCCCCTTGCAACCCGGCGACGAGGTCATCACCGCTGCGACTGGTTTCCCCACCACGGTCGCGCCGCTCGTGCAAAACCAATTAGTACCTGTCTTCGTGGATTGTCAGATGGGGAACTATAATTTGGACGTGTCCCAGTTGGAAGCGGCGCTTTCCGAACGCACGCGGGCCATCTTTCCGGTCCATCTCCTGGGCAACCCGGTCGATATGGGGCCGCTGATGGCCTTCGCCCGCGAGCACGAGCTCTACGTCATCGAGGACGCCTGCGAGGCGATCGGCTCCACCTACGACGATCAGATGCTCGGCACCTTCGGCGATATGGCGACCTTCAGTTTCTATCCCTCCCATCATATAACCACCGGCGAGGGCGGCGCCGTGGTCACTGACAACGCGCGATTGGCCCGCACCTTGCAGAGCCTGCGCGATTGGGGGCGCGATTGTCACTGCAATCACGACAGTCCGCCCGAAGGGGCCTGCGGGCGGCGCTTCGACTGGCAGATTCCCGGCATGGATGAGCCCTACGATCACCGCTATTTGTATGTCGAGATCGGCTACAACATGAAAATGACCGACGTGCAGGCCGCCATTGGGCTGGCGCAGTTGGAGAAGTTGCCCGATTTCATCGCGGCGCGGAAGCGAAATTTCCAGGAACTGTACGACGGCTTAAAGTCCTACGAGGAATTCTTGATCCTGCCGACCTGGAGCGAGCGAGCGGACCCGGCCTGGTTCGCTTTCCCCATCACCGTGCGGCCCGAGGCGCCATTCACCCGCCGCGAGCTGATCGATTTCCTGGAGGGGCGCAACATCGAGACACGCTTGTTACTCGCCGGTAACCTCCCCCGCCAGCCGGCCTATCGCCACATCCAACATCGCACCGTGGGCCACCTGCCTCAGTCCGACATCATTCTCCGCTCAGCCTTTTTCATCGGCGTCTACCCCGGCCTGGACGACGCCCGCCTGGCCTACATACTCGAAGCTTTCGCCGATTTCTTTGCCGCACCGGTCCGCTGACTCGTTTGGGGGCAATTGGATCATTTGAAAAAGCAGGAGACGAAAAATGGATGCAATGATTGATGCACATCAGGTATTCGGAGAAATAAGTCAATTGCGTGAAGCGATTCAAACCTTGGCGCAAAAGATAGAGCGGCTAATCGCCGAGCGAGAAACCGCTATGCCCACCGAACACCCTCATATCATTTGCGACGCGAGAATGCACCAAGGGGAACCCACTATCAGAGGTACGTCCATCACGGTGCGTACCGTAGTTGAGCGCACACGGCTGGGAGATTCAGTGCAAGATATCGCAGCAGCCTACCCTGTTCTTACCCTTGCCCAAGTGCATGATGCGCTAGGCTATTACTATGACCACACCAGTGAGATAGAACAATACATACTTGAGAACAAGAAAGCGGCGTGGCAGTCACCGAAACGTACCTCTTCATAAAGTTGTATACCGATGCCGACGTTCACGGCAAGTTAGCCGGGCTTATTCGGCAACATAAGTTCGACGCAGTATCAGCTTACGAGGCGGGCAACAGTCGGCTAGATGACCCCGACCAGTTGGCTTATGCCGTCAGCCAGCGTCGTGCCATCCTTACTTGCAACATCAGGCATTTTGCTCCTCTTTTCGACGCATACTGGCAAACCGGACGGAAGCATTACGGCATTATCGTCTCTGCGCAATTGCCCGTTGGCGAGATGCTACGTCGAGTGCTGCGATTATTGGACAATGTACCCGCCGGGGAGATGCAGAACAATTACAAAAACCTAGCCTAGTTTGCAAGGAAGTAGATCATCAAAGCACAGCGAAGTCCGACTTCTGCGTCTATGATCTGCAATCTGCAATCTGCAATCTGCAATCTAAAATCTAAAATGAAACTATCCGTCATAATCTGCGTCTATAACGAACGAGAGACCATCCTGACCGTCCTGGAGCGCGTGCAGTCCGTCGATCTCGGCCCCGATTGGGAGAAAGAGATCATCATCGTGGACAACTTCTCCACAGACGGGACGCGCGAGCTGCTGCAAGAGATGGAACTGCCGAACGGGCAGGTGGTATTTCACCCCCGTAACCTGGGGAAGGGCACATCGGTGCGCACCGCCATCGAACATTGCACCGGCGACTACGCCATCATCCAGGATGCCGACCTGGAATATGACCCGGCGGATTATGTGCTTTTCCTGGAAGAGGTAGCCCGAAGTCGGCCAGCTGCCGTCTACGGTTCCCGCACCCTGGGTGGGCGAGCGGTCTACGAGTATGCGACCAACTACCTGGGCGTCCGCTTCCTCACCTGGTTGACCAATCTGCTCTACGGCGCAAGCTTGACAGACGTGGCGACCGGCGCTAAGATGGTGCGCGGGGATGTCCTAAAATCCCTCAACTTGACCGGCACGGGCTTCGATCTGGACTTCGAGCTGACGGACAAGCTCCTCCGCGCGGGGCACGAGATTGTGGAGATCCCCGCCACCTATCGTCCACGCACAATTGAGGAGGGAAAGAAGATCCGCCCCTGGGATGGCCTCTGGGCCTTGCGGGTCATCATTCGTGATCGACTTCTGCCCATGAAGCAGGTTTTACGGAGGGAAAAATGAACGTCATCGTCACCGGCTCCATCGCCTATGATTATCTGATGCGCTTCCCCGGTCGCTTCGCCGAGCACATCCTGCCCGACCAGCTCCACCGCCTCTCGGTCAGCTTCCTGGTGGATGATATGCGGCGGCAGCGGGGCGGCTGTGCGGCCAACATCGCCTTCAACCTGGCGCTTTTGGGAGAACGCCCGCGCCTGATGGGCACGGTGGGACAGGACTTCGCGGAATATCGCGCCTGGCTGGAGCAGCGTGGCGTGGATACATCCCTCGTCCGCGACGAGCCTGATTTGTTCACCGCCTCCTTCTTCGTCAGCACCGACGACGACGGCAACCAGATCGCCAATTTCTACACCGGCGCCATGGCCCGCGCACGGGAGCTATCCCTCCACGATCTGATCGAGCAGGAAGCCGAAACCTCAGCCATTGACCTGGTAGTTATCTCCCCCAACGATCCCGGCGCGATGGTGAAGTATGCCGCCGAATGCCAGGCGCTGGGGATACCCTACCTCTACGATCCCAGCCAGCAGATCATACGGCTCTCCGGCGAGGAATTGCGGGCCGGCGTGGAGGGCAGCGCGATCCTGGTGGTCAACGAATACGAGTTCGAGATGCTGCGGGAGAAGACCGGCCTGACGCCGGAGGAGTTGCATAGCGCTCCCTCGCTCGCCTGTATCGTCACGCGCGGGCAGGCCGGCTCGCGCATTTGGACACAGAAAGGGGTCCACGACATCCCGCCGGCCCCGCCGATTCACGTCAACGATCCTACCGGCGTGGGCGATGCTTACCGCGCCGGGCTGATCAAGGGCATGGGCTTGAACTTGCCCTGGAACCTGATCGGGCGCATCGGGAGCATAGCCTCCACCTACACGCTGGAGCAACCCGGCCCCCAGAATCACTCCTACACGCTGGCAGATTTTGTCGCTCGCTTCCGAGAACATTTTGATGACGGGGGCAGCCTAGATCTCTTGTTACGCGATAGAGATGTGATATAATCACCCTAGCCCCGTTCAAAGGGGAGCAACCTCGACTTTCAAGAGCGGAAAGGGTAGATAAGTTACAACCATAGTTACAATTAACATTTCTGAATTTTAGGAGGAAGCTTATGGAAATCACCACCACTCGCCTCAAGCGTTGCGCATTGGTAGAAATATCCGGTCGGATCGACAGCGGCACAGCCCCTGAGTTAGCCGACGCACTTAATACACTCACCGAAGATGGCATTTTCAACATCGTGCTTGATATTAGCGCGGTGGATTTCATCTCAAGTGCTGGCCTGCGCGTGCTAATCGATGTGCAGAAAACGTGCAAGCACTTGAACCGAGGTGAAATGGTACTGACCGGGACACCGCAGCGGGTCTACGAGGCTATGGACCTGGCCGGCTTCTTGCCCCTCTTCCAGTTCTTCGATGACAAGACCAAGGCCGTCGGAAGTTTCTAACATCACGCCGCCTCGACACAAAACGTGAAGCGCATGACCGAATCTCGGTTCACGCTTCACGTTTTGCGCTTTCTATTCCATCCCTAACCTGGCAGAGCCAAGCAGGACACAGAGTTACACAGAGGAGACACAGAGATACACGGAGAACGAATTCAATTTATCATCTTTCCTGTGCGTCTCTGTGTCTCCTTTGTGGGGCTCTGTGTAATTTTCCTGCTCGCTGTATAAGGATTTGATCGATAGGGTACTATGGACAGCGTACAGACCTTGATCGTTACGGGTAAGTTCGAAAACCTATCGCTCATCGGCGAGTTCGTCACCCGCGCCGCCCAGGCCGCCGGGCTCGATGAGCGCGCCGTCTACGCGGTGGAGATGGCCGTCGACGAGGCCTGCAGCAACATCATCGAGCACGCCTACGGCGGAGAGGGACGCGGCAAAATCGAGTGCGCTTGCCGTATCGATGAGACCGGCTTGACCATCACCCTCCGCGACCATGGGCGCCCCTTCGACCCTCAAAGTGTTCCTCGGCCCAATCTCAAAGCCGACATCGAGGAGCGCGAGGCCGGAGGATTGGGAATCTACCTCATGCGCCAACTGATGGACGAGGTACGTTTCGATTTCACCTCCGACGAGGGCAATGTGTTGACGATGGTGAAGCGTCGATCATTTTCGGAGTAGCCACGTGAGCGAAAAGCTGCCCCCCTCTGAATGCACAAAATGGCGCCGATTGGTAGAACTGGGCCGGCTGCTGATGGCCCAATCCTCGCTCGCCGATCAGCGGGCCATCATCCTTGAGAGCGTGGCCCAACTGGTCGAGGGCCGAGCCACCCTCTGGCTGAGCGAAAGCTTACACCCCCTCGTCGATGAGGACACCCTCTCGCCCGCGCCCGATGAGCTCACAGACCTGATGCGCCGCGCCCGTCAATCTCGCCAGACCGCGCACGGCGCGATGGCGGTTGCAGTGCCGCTGCTGACCGACGAGGCCGTGCTGGGCGCGTTACAGGTGGAGCGCGGCACCGCCCCACTTGCCCCAGGGGAAATTGAACTCCTTGAGGGTATAGCGAGTCAAGCCGCCGTCGCTTTCCAGGCCGCCCAACAGGTGGCGATAGAGCGCTGGCGCGTCGAGCAGCTCGCGCTGGTGCGCAACGTCAGCGCCCAGGTCGCCGCCGTCCTCGATCTGGATGAACTAGCCCGCCGCGTGACCGATCTGATCCTGCGCACGTTCGACTATTACCACGTGGCCCTCTTCACGCTGGAAACGGGAGATGATGTCCTGCTCCGGCGCGCTGCCGCTGACCGTTCGCTCCGCTCCGGTGACGCGCGAAAAATCCCCGCCGCCGTGAAACTGGGCGAGGGGCTGGTGGGACACGCGGCCCAGAGCGGTGAGGAGATTCTGGCGGACGATGTCGGCCAGGATTCGCGCTACCTCTACCTGGATTCGCTGCCCGAAACTCGCTCCGAGGTGGCTCTGCCGCTCAAAATCGAGGGGAGCGAGAGGCGCGTGCTGGGCGTGCTCGACGTGCAAAGCGAACAGCCGCGCCGCTTCGACGAGACGGATATGCTCGTCCTGCGTGCCCTGGCCGACCAGATCGCCATCGCCGTGGAGGGCGCCCGCCTTTACAGCAACCTTCGCCGACGGGCCGATCAACTCTCGACCGTGGCGGAGGTGGGCCGCGCCGTCACCTCCATCCTCGACCTCGACCTTCTGCTCGACAAGGTGGTCACCCTCATCCACGAGCAGTTCGGATACCCGGCGGTTCACCTCTTCACCGTCGAGTCCGCCCCCCGCCAGATCGCCTATCGAGCCGGGCGCGGGCCTCTCGACTCACTGCTCCAAGAGGCAAACTGGACTTGCGACCTGGATGAGACGGCGGGGCTCATCTCCCAGGCGGCCTGTCGCGGCGAGGCGGCGCTCAGCGACGATGTCGAGGACGTAAGCGACGATGTGATCGGCAAGCTGCGCGATAGCTCGCCCGCTCCTCCGGCGGAAGCGCTGGCCTTCGAGACACGCGCTCAGTTGGCTGTGCCGCTCATATTCGGCGGCGAGGTGCTGGGCGTGATCGAGGCGCGGAGTGATCGGCCGCACGCTTTCGGCGATGATGATCTCTTTCTCCTGAAAGCGCTGGCGGACAGCGTGGCCATCTCCATCCGCAACGCCAACCTCTACCGCTCCGAGCGGTGGCGACGCCAGGCCGCCGAGAGCTTGCAGGATGTGGCCGGCCTCCTCTCCGCCGGCGTGGAGGTGGAGCAGGTGCTCGACGCCATTCTCACCGAGCTGGAGCGGAACTTGCCCTGTGACGCGGCCGCCGTCTGGCTCCTGGACGGCGGTGTTCTCTGTCTCTCCGCCGTGCATGGAGCCGCCGCCGAGTTCTGCATTGGCGAGTTCTCGACCGAAGTAGCCCCGTGGTTGTATCGAGCGCTGAGCGCCGATCAGCCCCTCATCCGCACTCCATCATCTCCTCCAGAGCCGCTGGGCGCTGTGCTGGGCTTCCCGACCGATTACTCCGCCATCGCCGCTCCCTTGCGCGTCGGCGAGCGACAACTGGGGCTGCTGACGCTGATCCATCGCACGCGGGAGCGCTATGGCACCGAATCCCGCGCGATGACGGCCGCCTTCGCCAGCTATGCAGCGGTGGCTATCGAGAATGCCCGCCTCTACCAGACTTCTCAGGAGCAGGCCTACGTCTCGGCGGCCTTGCTCCAGGTGGCCCGCACGGTGGCCGGATCGAGCGATCTGGATGAAACGCTGGAAGCCGTGGTGCGCATCACGCCCATGTTAGTCGGGATCGACCGTTGCATAATTTACCTCAAGGATGAGAAAGAGCCCCTCTTCCGCCCGACGCAGGTTTATGGAGTGGCCCGCGAGATAGCACCACAGCTCATGGCCCGCAGTTATGATAGCGGCGACTTCCCCCTCCTCGACGCGGTGCGCGAGCGCGACGAACTGGTGAACGTGAAAAGCCACGCCGATTGGGAGGAGCTGATACCCCCGTCCTTCACCGCGCATTTCAGCCCCAACGAGAGAGGCGGAGCATTGCTGGCAGTTCCCCTCTCGGTGAAGGGGGACGTGATGGGCGCGATGGTGACCGGGGCCGATAGGGACACGGGGGATGGTTTCGACGAGCGGCAGATGGAGATCATCACGGGCGTGGCGCAGCAAACGGCTATGGCGGTACAAAACGCCCGCCTACAGCGCGAGATGACGGAGCGGGAGCGGCTGGAGCGGGAGCTCCAACTGGCACGGGAGATACAACAGACCTTCATACCGGAGCATTTGCCCCATTTGCCAGGCTGGGAACTGGATGCGGTGTGGCGGGCTGCGCGTCAGGTGGCCGGTGATTTCTACGATGTCTTCGACCTGCCCGATGGGAAGCTGGGGATGGTCGTGGCCGATGTGGCCGATAAGGGCATGCCGGCCGCGCTATTTATGGCGCTGACGCGCACGCTGATGCGGGCGGCGGCGCTGGAGGAGCGCTCGCCGGCCGACGCACTGGCGCGGGTCAACGCGCTGCTGGCGCCCGACGCCCGCCACGGCATGTTCGTCACCGCCGTCTACGCGGTGCTCGCGCCGGAGACGGGAGAATTGACCTACGCTAACGCGGGCCATCATCCCCCGCTGTTGCTGCGCTCCAGGGAGCGGGAGCTAGAATCGCTGGGCAAAGGGGGCATAGCGCTCGGCGTGCTGGAGGAAGTGAACTTCGAGGAGCAGCCCATCTCGATGAGGCCGGGCGATCACCTGATCCTCTACACCGATGGGGTCACCGAGGCTTTCTCAGCGGATGGGGGCATGTATGGCGCGGAACGGCTGCTGGCGAGCGTGCGGGCCAGCGACAATCGCGCGGCCCATTCTATGCTGGAGGGGATTATGGCCTCGCTGAGCGATTTCGTCGGTGACACGCCCGCCTCCGATGATCTAACCCTGATGGTCGTCCACCGGCGCTCTTAACCCGCCCGTTCCCGCTCCGCCCGCAAGCGCATCTGACCGCGCAGCGTCTCGATGTCCTCTGGTAGAAAGTAGGCCGCCATAGCGTAGAAGATCGCGCAGAGCAGCCAGGCGACGGTGCAAATGATCAGAATGGCAAAGCGGAGGGATGATTGATCGGCGACCAAACCCGCCAGCCAGGGAGCCAGCGCCGCGCCGGCCGACTCGATGAAGTACTGGATGGACAGGGCCGTACTGCGCACCTCCGGCAGGGTCACGTCGTAGATCGTGGCGACGATATTGGGCGCCGAGATGGGGATGAACAGCGCCGTCAGGCAGAGCATCGCCAGGAAGAGCGGCTTGTTGTCCACGGGGACGCCGAGCGTGATCCAGAGCAAGATGGCGCCCAGCAGCACGGCGATGGTGGAAACGATCACCCTTCCGCGCGGCGTGCGCTTGAAGAAGAAATCGCCCAGACTGCCCCCGATGAAATAACCGCAGGCCAGCACCATCACGGCCACACCCATCGTCAGCAACACATCGTCCGATGAGTAACCGCGCTCCGTCTCCAGGTAGTGGAAGAACCAGTAGGTGATGATGTTCCAGGGGAAGACGCCGAAGAAGCCTTGCAGGAAGAGAGGGCGCAAACTGCGCTTGCGGAACAATCCCAGGGCGACATCCTTATCGAAGCGGTAGGAGCCCGCGATCTCATCCAGATCGGCCAGCTCCGGCTCGCTCTTGCCGCGCGGAGCCTCGCGCACCCCGAAAAAGATCAAGACGGAGAGCACCATTCCGAGCGATCCAGTGATGTAAAACACCCCGCGCCAGCCCACCGAATCGCGCAACTGGAGCGCCATGATCATCCCCAGCAAGTAGCCGAGCGGCATTGTGATCTGGATCAGGCCGTATATCTTCCCGCGCCTTTCGGGGCCGAAGTAGTCAGAGATCAGGCTGTAGATTCCGGGGTAGCTGGAGTCGTCGATGCCGGTCGAGGCGCGGGTGGCGACGAATGCGGGGTAGGTGGGGGCGATGGCGCTGAGCCAGGTCGTGGCCCCCCAGATGAAGGAGGCGATGGCCAACAGTTTGGGGCGGGCGAAGCGGTCGTAGAGATACCCCCAGAGCGGATAGAGTATCGCGCCGACGATCAACGCGCCGGTGAAGACCGCGCCCATCTGCGCCTTGGTGATGCCAAACGAATCGATGATAGAGGTGGTCAGGGGGCCGATGAGGAGCTTGTCGGCCTGATGGAGCAGCATGAACAGGAAAAAGACGAACACGGCGAACCAACGATGACGCGATTTCATAAGATCCTCCAGAATTTCAGTCCGTGCTTAGCTAGATTTGCGGGGCTGATGCATTATAGCACAATGCCCGTTTCTTTCAATAACCGGTCGATTCCGTTTGACATTCCATCCTTGTGTGTTATACTTTTACGAGCTTTACAATAAAATATCGCCACGGCCCAGGTGCCCCGACGCTCGGAAGCCAGGGGTAAAATGGGGAAAGCCGGTCAAAGTCCGGTGCTGTCCCGCAACTGTAGGAGCGCAAGCTCAAGCCAGAATACCCGCCTCGGCCAACGCACACATCAACCTTCGCGGAAAGGAGGTAGTGCATGAAGGATCGAGTAAAGACAGCCCTTCTCCCACAACCAACGTGAGGGGGAGGGCTTTTTTCGTGTCTTTGTATCGAAAGAGCCTTTCTCCCATCACCGTGCGGGAGAGGGGCTTTTTGTTTCAGCAGAAGTTCAATTACAATTACATTAGAAGAAAGCATGAATAAACATAAACTCGTTCTAAGTATTGCACTGGGTGCCCTGCTCACGATGGGGCTGCTCGTAGGGTTCAGCCTGAGCCGCAACGCGATGATGGCTTCCGCCGAGGCTCCAAAGGCTATTGAACAAACAGATCCCGGTGAAGTGATCCAGGCTCAAGACGCGGTGAGCACCGCCCACGTGGTGGTAAGGTTCGCTGATAACGACACGATTGTGCGGAAGATCACTTTTACGCAGCCAATTACTGCCTATGTCGCTCTAGAAAGAGCCGGTCTCAATCCTATCACTGCCGACAGTGGTTTTCTATGCCGCATTGGTGATGTTGGTCAGGTTTTGCCTGATGGCAGCAACTGCAACAACGGCACCCGCTACTGGGGCACATCCTATTGGGGTGACAATGCCTGGGTAGGCCGCATGGTAGGCGTGGGCCAAGCCGTGATTTCGCAAACCGGTCACGTGGAAGGCTTTTCCTGGAGCGATCCCAATTGGTCTCCTGTTGACCCGCCCTCCGCAACTCCTCTCGTATCTGCGCAAAAAGCCCTGAACTGGCTCCAGGATCAGCAACAGGCCGACGGCGGCTTCGGGAACGCCAACAGCCGGCGCCTACACCATCTCCGTGCCAAGCACCGGCTCCTATGAGCTGACGCCTTTCAAGGAGGGTTATACTTTCTCACCCACTACGCAGATGGCTGAAGTTGAAGTAGCGCCCGGCGCGGTCAAGTCAGTCTCTGACTTCGCAGGCAAGACATCGGTTTATCTACCACTCCTCTTGCGTAACTCGTAAAACATCTTCCTGCCACTTGCCCTCAGGCAGTGAAGGTCTCTGTAACAGGTTCCGATGGGGATGGCGACCTCGTCGGAACCTGTCGAAAAAAATTCGGGGGGCTTACTTTGGCAATGGTGAGAGCTAATGCTATTGTCAAGTTGTGGAATGTGCTAAAA
>CAZANJ010000024.1:10565-15122 GCA_964486415.1 uncultured Anaerolineales bacterium | reverse complement strand
CCCTTAACCTTAACCCTTAACCCTTAACCTTAACCCTTAACCTTAACCCTTAACCTTAACCTTAACCTCACCCTCAACCCTTAAACATGAAAACCTCACCGGAGCGAGAGCGCGAACTGGAAGTCTTAATCCGGGCCAAGTATCCCTTGATCTACATCCTATCCTGGGAGGAGCGGCGGATCGAGTCGATGCTGGTCCACGTGGCCGCGCGGCTGAACAAGCGGCTCTACGCCTGGACAGTGACCTCCGGCGTGAGGGCCATCGACACCGTGCGCCCGACCGAGGTGGACCCCGGCGCACGGTCGGCGCTACAGGTCCTCGCCCACATCGAAAGCTCGCGCGAGGCGGCGCTATACCTCTTGAAGGATTTCCACCCTTTCCTGGGTTCACAGCAGACGCCGCCCAATCCCGTGGTATTGAGAAAGATACGCGATCTGGTACAGCCGCTGAAGGAAAGTCAGAAGACCATCCTATTCCTCTCTCCCGTGCTGCGCCTGCCGCCGGAGCTTGAGAAGGAAGTCACCCTCGTGGATTGCCTGCTGCCCACAGCGGAGGAGTTGGAGGAAGCGCTGGATCGCGTCATCCGCTCCGCGCGGCGTCAGGGCGGTTTGCGCCTGGGGCAAGAGGCGGATGATCGGGAACGAGTCCTGCGGGCGGCGCGTGGCCTGACGATGAGCGAAGCGGAGAACGTCTTCGCTAAATCGGTCGTCATGGCGCGGCGCTTCGATACCGAGATCATCGTCGCCGAGAAGAAGCAACTGATCCGCAAGTCCAACGTCCTGGAGTATTACGAGGCGGTGGAGGAGATGAATTACGTCGGCGGCATGAACGAACTGAAAGCCTGGTTGCGCAAGCGGAGCCTGGCTTTCTCCGAGCAAGCGCGTGAGTTTGGGCTGCCGGAGCCGCGCGGCTTGCTCCTCCTGGGCGTCCAGGGCGGGGGGAAATCCCTCATCGCCAAGGCGGTCTCCACGATGTGGAAAATCCCGTTGCTGAGGCTGGATATGGGGCAGGTCTTCAGCGAGTTGGTGGGTGCCTCTGAGGAAAATATGCGCAAGGCGCTGCGCCTGGCGGAGACAGTTTCGCCCGCGATTCTCTGGTTGGACGAGATTGAGAAGGGCCTCTCCGGCCTGGCCAGCTCCGGTCGCTCCGATGCGGGCACTGCCGCCCGCGTTTTCGGCAGCTTCCTGATCTGGATGCAGGAGAAGACCGCGCCGGTCTTCGTGATCGCCACCAGCAACGACATCACGAAACTACCGCCTGAGCTTTTGCGCAAGGGCCGCTTCGACGAGATTTTCTTCGTCGATCTGCCGCGCTTCGATGAGCGGCGGGAAATCTTCGCCATCCATCTGTTCAAGCGCGGACGTGAGCCGCAGGAATTTGATCTGCGTCGCTTGGCGCAGGAGACGGACGGCTTCAGCGGGGCCGAGATAGAGCAGGTGATCATCTCCGGTCTCTATGACGCCTTCGAGGCCGGGCGCGATTTGGAGGAAGATGACTTGCTGCGCAACATCGCCCACTCTATCCCCCTTTCACAGACGATGCGGGAGCAAGTGACCGCGCTGCGCAACTGGGCTCGCACCCACGCCCGCCCCGCTTCCACCGATGAGTTCACACGCCGAATCGTGGAGATTGGTTCAAACTCGGAGATTGAACCAATCTGTAATTCGGAGGATGAAGATGAGACTGAGTAAGGCCGGGGCCTGGCTCTATCAACGTTACCGCGTCTTTTTTGATCGCCTCCCTGCCGCTTTGGGAATGGCCTATTTATTTTTTCTCACAGCGCGTTCCACCGATGCTTTTTCGAGCGAATGGCGCATCTTCATCGCGGGCGGCGTGCTCGTGGCCGGGATGGCTCGACCGATAGCGGGCTATCTGACTTTTCTGTTGGCATTGGCCTACCCGCTCTATTCTATCTCGATCTACATCGCTGCTCTAGCGCTGGCTGTGTTGATCCCTCTTGCATTTTTCATAGAGGAATACCTTTCGGCGCTGGTGCTGGTTTTGGCCGCTCCGCTTTTGTCAATCTATCGCGTCGCTCCACTGGCGCCGCTCCTGGCCGGGCTGTGGTGGGCGGAGTGGGGCGGCGTGCTGGTAGGATTGGGAAGCGTCTTTTGGCTCAAGACCTTCGCCGGAATGTGCGGCGCCACACTCGACCTGACCCAACTGGGCGGCGTGCCTTTGGCTGCCGGGCGCTTGATCGACCGTTTCCACACCGCTAACTCTCTCCAGACTTTGCTATGGATGGCCGAGCCCTGGCTGGGACACTCCTCGCTAGATGTAGGGCGGGTTTCCATACCCGCCGCATCGGATTCTCAGACTTTGTTATTGCACGTCATCGAATTGCTGGGTTGGGGCCTGGCGGGGTACGGCGTGGGGCTGGCGCATAGGCTTATGCGGGAAAAGTCGCGCTCCTTTGGCGGTATTCTGGTCGGGGTTCTAGTCGGCATTCTGGGCATAGTAATCGGCAGTCTGGGGCTTCCTATGGCGCTGGGGCTGCGGAAAAAACTTGCCTTGTCTATCCCTTTTGTGGTAGAATGTTGTTGGAGCGGCCTGATCGCCGTGGCCGCGTATGGAGTATACCATTATTTGAACCGACCGGCTGTGGCGGTCCCTCGTTCGCGCAGCGCCGATTCCTGGATACCGACCTGGTTACCGGTGCGGGAAGACCGATCGCGCTTCGGCCCTTCCGAGGAGCGTGGCGGTGTGTCAAGCAAGCTTGACTTTAATAATTCCTCGGATCCTCAGCGGCCTGAAGCATATCCAGAGCCCCGTTCTCCGAAAGAAGAAGACGACCAAGACGATCAGTCAGATATTATTATGCTGGACTTGGATTGAGCATCAATGAAGACAGAGTTGACTCATTCATCCAAATCTCGACAGAACCGGTCTACGCCGGTACGGCGCTTCAATATCATCCCCTTGCTCGCCATCTTGGCCATCGGCGCCATCGGAGCGACTTTGGTCTTCCTTTTTCCTATGGATTGGGTGCGCACTCCCAACGTGACGGTCAGCGCTGAGCATAGCGCCATCTCGCCCAATGAGGATGGAAACTTGGATAGCGTGCCGATTGTCTACTCCCTCTCCACCGATGCCGCGGTCACTGTAGAAGTATTGGACTCCAACCGCTCGCTCGTGCGGAAGCTGGTCGAGGAGACGGATCAAGCGGCTGGCCAACACACGCTTGTTTGGGATGGGCTGGATCGATTGGGGCAAGTGCTGCCCGATGGAAAGTATTTCGTGCGCGTCGCAGGGAAAGCGACCGTCCTCAACGCCGCTTCAACCGTCCAGGTGGACATAGACACGAAGCCGCCCCTCATCCGCCTGGCCAACATGCCGGAGGACACCGAGGTTGGGGGAGAGGAGCGCGAACTGCGCATCGAGGGTGTCACGGACCCCGGCGCCACCGTCTGGCTGAATGAGCAATTTCACCCCTTGGAGGTCAACGAGAGCGGCGGTTTCAGCACAGACTACACCCTCCGGGAAGGCGTAAATCGGATTGAGTTGGTGGCCGTGGATGAGGCCGGTAACCAGAGCTCCATCGTGCGCGAGATTACCTTGCGCACCCAGCCGCCGACCATCGAAGTGCTCAACCCGCCCGAAAGTCTCTGGATCAACGAGCAGATGTTGAGCGTGCAGGGCAAAGTATCCCCCGGCGTCGAATTGCGGGTCAACCAGAAAAAGGCCGAGGTCAACGAAGAGGGCGAGTTCAACGTCGATGTGGTGCTGGAGGAGGGGGAGAACGTCATCCGCGTCGAAGCCACCGATAACGTGGGGAACGTCTCGGTCGAGGAGCGGCGCGTCTATCTGCGCACCCGCCCGCCCTCCCTCTCTCTGACCACGGTGCAGGAGGGCATGACCGTGCGGGAGCCCTCGCTTCTGGTCGTCGGGCAGACTGAGCCCCAGACCTCCGTGCGGCTCAACGGGCGCGAGATGACGGTCGATAGCCAGGGAGGCTTCCAGGGGCTGGTGGAGCTGGTCGAGGGGGAAAACATCATCCGCGCCGAGGCGCTTGATCGAGCGGGCAACACGGCAGTCGTGGTGCGTGAGGTGGCCTATGCGACCGGACAGCCGACCAATACTTCGCTCCCCTCGCCGGTGCGCGCCATACTTGCGGCCACCGGCGCGATTCTGGCCGGCATCGTTATGTTGTGGTTGGCAAGCGGCATCTGGCAGCGCCCCCTTTCCCTTGAGCTTCGCGCAGCTCGTTCCACACTTACCGGTGACCTTCAAGCGGGCGGCTGGCGTGATCCGGCTGTGATCATCTTTGAACTCTCGCGCCCGGCCACGGTGACGGCCGAAGTTTGGAACGCGGGCAATCAGCGCGTGGATACCGTATTCCAGCGCCAGCGACGAGATCAGGGGGAACACTTGATCGTCTGGGATGGGTTGGATATGGAGGGACAGATCGCGCCTCCCGGATCATATGAAATCCAGGTAAGCGCGAGCACGATGTTCACGACAGTCAGCGGTGCCACTCGCATCTTAGTCGAGGAAGAGCCCTCGCGTCAGACCTGGGAACGCACGCGCGAACAGCAGTCGGTGGATTGGTAGGTTGGT